>JAEZHS010000472.1 GCA_023436825.1 Pseudomonadota bacterium
GGCTGCGACTACGAGGTCGAGGTCTTCACGCCGGCCGACTACGCCTTCCGCGGCGAAGGCGTGGGCGCCCCGTCGAGCTTCGGCGCCGCCGGCGGCCGCGCCGGCGTGGGCGGCGAGGTCACCCTCACCCTGGCCGACGGCCACAAGGTGAACGCGCCCAAGTACGGCGTGCAGAGGCACGGCCCCGGCACCTATCGCGCCCTGTCGCCGGGCGGCGGCGGCTTCGGCGATCCGCGCACGCGCGATCCCGCGCGCGTGCTGCGCGACGTGCGCGACGGCATCGTGAGCACGGCGGCGGCGGAGCGAGACTATGCGGTGGTGATCGCACAGGATGGGCGTCACATAGACGAGCAACGCACGGACGGTCTCCGTCGAAAGCAATAACTTCGCCACAATGCGCGTGCAGCATGCTGCGATGAAAAGCCTGCTGCTCGCGACCTGCCTCGTCGTCCTGATTGCACCCGTCGCGTTGGCACAGGCGCCGCCGCGCAAAGGCGCCGCGCCCGAAACCTCTGACTGCGCAGCCTACGGGGCGTTGCCGACGACATGGCAGGGCCAAGTCTACGCGATCGACGGCGACACCATGGCCGGGGTCGGCCTGAAGCCGCATATCCGGATCTGGGGCATCCAGGCGCCCGTGCTGCGCGATGCGGCAAAGACCGAGACCGTAGCCGGCATGCGGGCTCGCGCCACCCTCGAGGACCTGCTGGAGCAGTCCAACCACAAGGTGAAATGCCGGGCGAGCAAGTTCGATCGCGACTGTCGTGTCGTCGCGCATTGCACCCTCGACGACGCTCAGGCGGGTGACATCGGCGCCGCCCTCATCGCGGCGGGCGTGGCCTACGGGTTCAACCTCGAGGACGCGCTGGCCTGGGAATCGCGGGCCAGCCAGCGCTATGCGACTGCGGAGGCCGAGGCCAGAAAGCAGCGCCGCGGGCTTTGGAAGGACTGGCTAGGCGAGCGGTGAGACCAAAGCGGCTCGCGGCGAGCACTACCCTCATTGATAGAACTATGATATACTATCTATCGTAAAAGTTCATCGATGCGTCGTCTCGCTGGCGAATGTGAGGATGGAGGGCGGCCATGAATTGGGATGCAGTCCAGAACGACGCCAAGGCCAAGGGACACCTCGTCTTCGCCATGAGCCAGGGCCAGACCGCGGTGACGACGCAGCCGGGTCCCTGGGGTTCGGCCTTCGACGGCTACTGCATCGGCCTCTGCGCGAACTGGGTCGCGTTGCAATACGAAGGGAAGAATTTTCCGATCGCTGCCGACAAGACTTGCGACAACCCGCCGTGGAAATCGACCCAGGCCCAGAACCTGTCCGATATGAGCAGGAGCACCGACTGGACCGGCTGGTGGAAGGAGGCGATTTCGCCCTTCAACTGCAGTCTTTCGGACGGGTTGCGCGCATCGCGTACAACCAAGCCCACCGCCGATTTCCTCTGGTCCATCATGGCGCAGGCGTACGGTTGCTATGGCGTATTCCTTGGCCGCGATGGCGGCGCGCACGCAATCGCGCTGCTGCACGCCAGGGACAACCGGTACCACCTCTTCGATCCGAACTACTTCCACATCGCGCTCAAGGACAAGGCCACCTTCAAGTCCTACGTCACCTCGTACCTGTCCCAAACCAACTACGAGACCCGCTACACGAAAAGGACTGGCGTCGTAGGCATCAGGCCGCCCATCTGACGGTCGGAGGAAACGCGTCATCGCGCAAGCAATCGACGGATGTGCCTTTCCAGTGTCCTGTGATCGTAAGGCCTGCGCTGCATCGGCCCCTGCTCGCAGAGATCGCCCGCCTCGGCCGCTGTGCGGGGTATTCCAGCTGCCAGCACGATCCTGACCTCGGGGCGATGCTTGCGGATGGTCTGGGCTAGTTGGAAGCCCGCGCCTTCGTCTCCCTCCACGTCAAGGAACGCCAAGTCGAACTTCATCTCCAAGTGAAGTGCCTGCCTGGCCTCCTCGATGGTACCAGCCTCCAGGACCTCGTAGCCGCACTCGCGCAGATAGGCGGCGAGCGCCGTGCGTACGAGGATGTCCCCGTTGACAAGCAACAAAGTAGGAGGTTCCGGCGTTTGTGGTCGCGTGGCTCGTGTCATGGCCCGGCAACGGCGGAGGCGGGTGACTTGTTCCATTCCACCGAATCGGGAAATCGGTAGCCGAGTATGTTGCAGAGCAGAAGAACGACGCTACGGCGCTCCGACCCAGACTATCGCAAGCTTGCGGCGAATGACTCGACTACCCCAGGCCGAATTTTGATCGTGCAAGACGATTTCCTGATGCGCATGGAAACGGCAGGCGACCTGCGCCGATGGGGATACGACGTCGTGGAGGCCTTCAGCGAGTCCGAAGCCCGCAGGGCTCTCCGTGCCGATCCGCGGATCGGGCTGGTCCTGCTCGACGTGAATATCGGCGGGAACAAGCTCGGCCTCGAGCTGGCGCGCTGGATCAAGGCCCAGCACCCGGAGACGAAGATATTGCTCGCCGCGGCTGTCGCGCCCGAGGCCGAGGGCATCCCGGTTCTCGACAAGCCATACCGGCCGCTCGATCTTCTCCAGCACATCGATGCGCTGTTGAAGGGGTAAGCTGACGCTAGCCCTTGCCCGTGGGGCTCCAGCCGTACACCTTCTGCAAAGTCCCGCCCATGAGAATGGCACGATCGCTGTCCGTGAGACGATCGGTCAGGCGGAACGCGTCGACGCCTTCCTTGTACGTCAGGAACGCCACCGCCCGCGTCCAGTCGGTGCCCCACATGCAGCGATCCATGCCGAAGGCGTCGAAGATGCGGCGCAGCGGATCCCAGATGTCCTTGTAGGGGAACGGCTCCTTGGCGAGCGTGCCGGCGCCGCTGATCTTGACCACGACGTTGTCGTACTTGGCGAGCGCCAGCAGCTTGGGCAGATCGGCCCACGGCTCGGCGGGCTTGGGCGGCTCGAAGGGCTGCAGGAGGCCGATATGATCGACGACGATGCGCGTATTGGGATTGCGTGCCGCGAGCGGGCCGAGTTGCTCGATGCGGCCCCAGCTCAGGACGTTGACCGGCAGCGCGTGCTGCGCAGCGGCGGCCAGCACGCGGTTGACGCCGGGATCGTTCGGCGCGACCAACGGGCCCGCCGCCATCATGATGCGGATGCCGACCGTGCCCGGCGTCTTCTTCCAGTCGGCAATGGTTTCGACGACCTTGGGATCGGCGGGATCGACCGGCTTCACGACGGCGAAGCGGCCGGGGTGCTTGCTGCGAACCTCCAGCGCATAGCTCGGGTCGTAGTGGTATTGCGTGTAGGGTGAGACCAGGATGGCGCCGTCGACGCCGACCTCGTCCATCGCCGCCACCATCTGATCGCCGGTGAC
>JAEZHS010000491.1 GCA_023436825.1 Pseudomonadota bacterium
CGGTCGGCCTCAGCGGTTCCAATTACTGGGTCGGCGCCACCGGCGCCAACGGCCGCGCCACCGGCGTGCATTTCGGCCTCTACGGCCAGCACGACTGGCAGGGCTTCTACGTCAACGCCGCGCTGGCCTACAGCCGCTTCGACGGCAGCGCCATCCGGCCGATCAACGGCATTGGCACGACGGAGACGGCGAAGTCGTCGGCGATCTCCAGCCAGCTCGGCGGCCGCGTCGAAGTCGGCCGGCCCTTCGAGGTGGCCGAGATCACCGGTGGCACGCTCGGGCTCACGCCGTTCGTCGCCCTGCAGCCGGCGGCGCTGTGGACCCCCGGCATCACCGAATCGAGCGTGACCGCGACCGGAGCGCCGGGTGTGTTCGCTCTCACCTACCAGCCGCAGGCCACGACCTCGCTGCCGATGTTCCTGGGCGTGCAGCTCGACGCCAGGACCGAGATCAATTCACGGCCGCTGACCGGCTGGCTGCGCGCCTCCTGGGTGCACGAGTTCCTGGCCGACCGCAGCGTCACGGCGGGCTTCCAGGTGCTGCCAGGCAGCATCTTCACCGTCGACGGTGCGCGCGCAGCCAGCGACGCGGCGCGTTTCGACTTCGGCGCCAACTATGCCGTCGGCAGCCAAACCTCGCTGTTCGCCAACGGCAATGTCGAGCTGTCCAACCGCGGGCAGAGCCTTGCCGGGACGATCGGACTGCGCATCGCGTGGTGACGCGAAAGTTCCCCAGCACTTCCCGTACCGTCTTCCGTTACAGTGACAAGCGAAGAAGAAGCCCGAACGGGTACGGGCGGGGGAGCAGCGTAGATGGTCATCGGCATCGGCGGGATTCGCGCAGCGGTCTGGCTGACCGCACCGCTTTTGTGTTCGGTCTCGACCGCAGCGCTCGCACAGGCGCTCAATTTCACCACCTTCGCCTATCCCGGCAGCGGGGTGACGACGGTCACCGGCATCCGCGGCGACGTCATGACCGGCAACTACTCGATCACCGGCACCAGCAACACCGGCGGGCTGCTGTTCAATCCCTCGTTCGGCAACATGCAGCCGTACATCACGGCGACCGCCAACGGCTCGAACATCCCCGGCGCCACCTCGAGCACGCCCTACGGGCCGAGCTTCGGCTCGGCCACCGGCATCCTGCGCGTCGCCGGCAGCTACAAGACGACGGCATCGGGCGCCTACGATCTCGGCTATCTCAATGACGGCGCGGGCGCGCCGGGGCAGCAGCTCACCACGCTGATCGCGCCGGGCAGCACCTTGAACACCATCGCCCACAGCAACTTCGGCAACCAGGTGGTCGGCAACTTCGACGAGCGCCTCGCGACCGGCAACGCCTTCCTCTACAACATCCCGGCCGGCACCTTCACCACCATCAACCGGCCGGGCTCGGTCAGCACGACGGCCTACGGCGTCTACGGCAACCGCATCGCCGGCGGCGCGACCGATCCGGGACCGGGCGGCGCCACCCACGCCTACATCTTCAACCAGGGCACCGGCACCTTCGCGCTGTACGACGCGCCGGGCCCGACGCTCGTCACCCATTTCGAGGGCATCACCGGCGGCGGCCGCTCCAACACCTACAATCTCGTCGCCGATTCGGTCGACATCAACGGCGTGGTCCATGCCTGGGCGGTGCATGTCGACGAAACCGGCACTGCCACCTGGACGGAGGTCGCCGTGCCAGGCGCCAGCGTCACCTCGGCCAACTCGGTCTACGGCAACACGGTGATCGGCGTGTACGTGCTGAACGGCGTCACCACCGCCTACGTCACCACCATCCCCGGCGCCTTCTACAATCCCATCACCAACAACGGCGCCCTGTCCTCCGCGGCCGCCGGCGCCGTCGTGCTGTCGGGCGTCGAGGGCGACGACATCGTCAACAACGGCACCGTCACCGCCACGGGAGCGGGCGCGGTCGGCATCAACCCCAACACCTACGGCGTCGTCACCAACAACGGCACGGTCGGCGTCACCGGCGCCGGCAGCAGCGCGGTGATGATGAGCGGCAGCTTCAGCTCGCTCCTGAACTACGGCACGATCAGCGCCGCGCCCGGCAGTGTCGCCATCCAGGCCGATGCGACGGCTTCCGGCACCATCGTGGTCAACAATGGCGTCATCAACGGCCAGGTCGTGGTCAATGCCGGGCCGTTCGTGCGCTTCGAGAACAGCGGTTGGATGGGCATCAGTGCGGCCGGCGCCGGCATCACCCATCAGATCAGCGGCACCTTCGTCCAGACCTCGGCCGGCACGCTGTCGTTCCGCGTCGCGCCCAACGGCATTTCCGATTCGCTGCAGGTCAACGGCGTGGCGCGGCTCGCCGGCACGGCCCAGGCGGTGTTCCAGCCCGGCACTTTTAGCCGCAGCAGCTACACGCTGCTCACCGCGACGGGTGGACTGACCGGCACCTTCGGCTCACTCGCGACACAGAACCTGCCGGCCTTCCTGTCGGCCAACCTGGGCTATAGCGCCAACAGCGTGACGCTCAGCCTGCAGTCGAACATGGCGCAGCTTCCCGGCATCACCGGCAACCAGTCGGCGGTCGCCAACGTGCTCGACAATGCCTTCAACTCGGGCGGCGGGTTGAATTCGGTGTCGGGACTCTATGGATTGTCGGCCGGCCAGATCGGCCAGGCGCTGACCGTCCTGTCGGGCAGCAACGCCAGCGTCGGCATCTCCTCGTCGGTGATGGCTGGTGGCCAGTTCGCCTCGCTGCTGTCGAACCGGGCGGCGACGCGCCAGCAGGGCGCCCCGCAGCAGTCGGCGGAGCTCGCTGCCGGCTGCCGCAAGAGCGACGCGCAGGCCTGCGATCCCGCTGCCAACTGGAGCGCCTGGGGCAACGGCTTCGGCGGCCAGCAGTGGCTCAATGCCGATGCCGGCACGGCGGCGCCCGCCGCGCAGTCGGGCATCCTGGGCGGCGCGGTCGGCGGCGACTATCGCGTCGGCCCCGGCACGCTGCTGGGCATCGCCGTGGGCCTCAGCGATTCGAGCTACTGGGTGGGGGCCACCGGCGCCAACGGCCGCGCCACCGGCTTCCATGTCGGCCTCTACGGCGTGCAGGAGTGGGAGGGCTTCTATCTCAACGCCGCCGCCGCCTACAGCCGCTTCGACGGCAATGCCACGCGCGTCATCGCCGGCATCGGCACGACCGAAACGGCCAAGTCCAACGCGATCGCCAACCAGATCGCCGGACGCGTCGAGATCGGCCGACCGTTCGTGCTCAATCCCGACGAGCCCAGCCGCTACAGCGTCACGCCCTTCGCCGCCCTGCAGCCGGTCCAGCTGTGGACGCCGGGCTACACCGAATCGAGCGTGACGGCGTCGGGAGCGCCCGGCGCGTTCGCGCTCTCCTACCAGCCGCAGAGCACGACATCGCTGCCGCTGTTCCTCGGCGCGCAGTTCGATGCGGCGACGGAGATCAAGTCGCGGCCGGTCTCGGCGTGGGCGCGCGCCGCCTGGGTGCACGAGTTCCTGACCGACCGCAGCGTCACGGCGGGCTTCACCGTCCTGCCCGGCGCCACCTTCACCGTCGACGGCGCCAAGGCCGCCTACAACGCCGCGCGCTTCGACATGGGCGTGAAGTACGCCGTGGGCGAGCAGACCTTCCTGTACGCCAACGGCGGCGCCGAGCTCTCGAACCGCGGCCAGACCATCGGCGGCACGATCGGCCTGCGGCTCGTGTGGTAGCGACGCGTCGATCGCGGAACTGCAATTTCAAATCCGCGCACTGCAAGCAACTCGGGATAGTTGCAGTCAGTCACCGGCATCAACGCGTCAAGCCGCGCGCACGACCGACAAAGCGCAAGCGCTGCGCACGTTTCCCCATCTGAAGCGGCAGCATCCATGCTAGGATGACTCTCGGGGAGAGAGCCGCAGTGTACGGGACGGCGTTTACTGTCGGTTAAATGGCCGGCATCGAGAATATCCAGGACACGGAAAGCATCGCGCCGCGCTCGACGTTGTTCGTCGGCGTGGAAGCGGCCGTTGCTGCGCGACCTCACCCCGAGCGTTCTTAGAGTCTGGACATCATCGGGGGAGACGATGAAGACAATCAAAGCGGCCCTGCTCGGCACCGTGTGCGCCGTGCCGGTTGTCGCCGTGTCGACGACGGCAGAGGCGCAGATCACCACTCAAGTGATCCAATACCAGAACGCCCAGACCACGGGCGCCACCGGCATCCGCGGCGACAACATGACCGCCAGCTACAATTTTACCGGCGGCACCGGCGGCCTGCTTTATCGCCTGTCGACCGGCACCTTCTCGCCGCTGCCGCAAGCGACGGCCAATGGCTCGAACTATCCCGGCGCGATCAGCAGCCAGCCTTACGGGCCGACCTTCGGCGACCTGGGCGGGATCCTGAAAGTCACTGGGACCTTCATCCCGGCCACCGGCCAGCCCGACAGCAGCTTCATCTTCGACAGCGCCGGCGCACCGGGGCAGCAATACACGACGGTGAACGTGCCCGGCGCCATCAACACCATCGCCCATAGCCAGTTCGGCAACCAGGTCGTCGGCAACTTCAACACCACTACGCCGGCCGGCAGCGCCTTCATCTACAACGCGGCGACCAGCACCTTCACGACCTACACCAAGCCGGGCGCGGCGAGCACGTCGGCCTACGGCATCTGGGGCAACACCATCGCCGGCGGCTACACCGATCCTGGTCCCGGCGGCCTGGGCCACGGCTACCTATACAACCAGACCACTGGCGTGTTCACGCAGTACGACGCGCCCGGTGCGAACATCGCCACGCACTTCGAGGGAATCACCGCCGGCGGCCGCGCCGGCGAGTTCAACCTGGTAGCGAATTCGATCGACGTGGGCGGTGGCTTGCATACCTGGGCGGTGCATGTCGATGCGGCAGGCATCGCCACCTGGACCGAGGTCACCGTGCCCGGAGGGACAAACCCCACGGGCAACTCAGTCTACGCCGACAAGGTGATCGGCATCGTCACGTTCGGCAGCACCGTCAAGGCCTACATCGCCACCATGGCCGGCTTCTACAATCCGGTGACCAATGCCGGAACGCTGGTCGCCAACACCAATGGCGCCACGGCCATTTCGGCGACCAACGGCGACGACGTGCTCAACACCGGCACCATCGTGGCGAGCGCGCCCAACAGCACGGGCATCGCCTCGGGCACCTTCGGCGTGGTCCAGAACCGTGGCACCGTCATCGCGAGCGGCGCCGGATCCACGGCGGTGCAGATCAACGGCAACCTCGGCTCGTTCATCAATACCGGCCTGCTGGGCGCGACCAGCGGCGCGATTGCGCTGGGGACCGGTGCAACCGCACTCTCCCCGACGATCGTCAATGCCGGCATCATCGACGGCCAGGTCGTGGTCAATGCCGGGCAGTACACGCGCTTCCAGAACAGCGGCTGGATGGGCATCAGCGCCGCGGGTTCGGGCGTCACCCACACGACCAGCGGCGTGTTCGCCCAGACCTCGACCGGCACCCTGGCGCTGCGTGTCGGCCCGACGACATCGGACAGCCTGCAAGTCAATGGGGCAGCGCGCCTGAACGGCACGGCGCTGGCGAACTTCCAGCCGGGCGCGCTGGGCAACAGCTACACCCTGGTCTCGGCGACCGGCGGCTACACCGGCACGTTCAGCACGCTTGCGACGCAGAACCTGCCCGGCTTCCTCAGCGCCAGCCTGAGCTACGGGACGAACGTGACGCTCAATCTCACGTCGGGCTTCGCCAACATCTCGGGCCTGGGCGGCGACCAGATCTCGGTCGGCCGCGCGCTCGACAGCACCTTCAACGCCGGCGGCGGGCTCGGCGCCATGCCGGCGCTGTTCAATCTGCCGTCGAGCCAGATCCCGTCGGCGCTGTCCCAGCTCGCGGGCGACAGCGCCAGCCTCAGCCAGACCTCGGCCTTCGCCGCCGGCGCGCAGTTCACCAACCTGATGTCCGGCCGCTCCGCCACGCGGCGCGCCGAGGAGCTGGCGCAAGCGCCTTGCACGGCCAAGGCCGAAGCAAACGCCTGCGAGCCGCCCTCGGACTGGGCCGTGTGGGCCAACGGCTTCGCCGGCACGCAGTGGCTCAACGCCGATTCAGTGACCGGGGCGCCGGCTTCGCAGGCCAGCGTCGCCGGTGGCGCGTTCGGCGCCGACTATCGCTTCGCGCCCAACGCGCTGGTCGGCCTCGCCGTCGGCCTCAGCGATTCCAACTACTGGATGCCGACCAGCAACGCGACGGGGCGGGCGACCGGCACCCATGTCGGCCTCTACGGCGCGTACGACTGGTCGGGCTTCTATCTCAACGCCGCGATCGCCTACAGCCGCTTCGACGGCAATGCCACGCGCGTCGTCACCGGCATCGGCACGACCGAGACCGAAAGGTCGTCCGGCGTGTCCAGCCAGCTCGCCGGTCGCGTCGAGTTCGGGCGGCCGTTCAACATCAGCGAGGTGACCGGCGGCCAGGTCGCGGTCACGCCGTTCGTCGCCCTGCAGCCGGCCCAGCTCTGGACGCCCGGCATGACCGAGACCAGCTCGGCGCAGAACGGCGGCAGCGGCGTGTTCGGCCTCACCTACCACCCGCAGGCCACGACCTCGCTGCCCTCGTTTCTGGGGGCGCAGGTCGATGCCCAGACCCAGGTCAGCGGCCGGCCGCTCAATGCCTGGGTGCGTGCGTCGTGGGTGCACGAGTTCCTGACCGACCGCAGCGTGACGGCGGGCTTCCAGGTGCTGCCCGGCACCAGCTTCACCGTCGACGGCGCGCGCGCCGCCAGCGATGCCGCGCGCATCGACATGGGCGTGAAGTACATGCTCGGCAGCCAGACCTCGCTGTTCGCCAACGGCAATGTCGAGCTGTCGGGCCGCGGCCAGAGCCTGGCGGGCACGATCGGGCTCAGGTTCATGTGGTGATCTTGCTATTCGACAAGCCGGCATTTCGAGGCGGTCTGGGTAGTACTCCGTCACCAAGTCTCTGGTAGCGAGGAACCAAGCACGCCCTCGGCCCGTTAGAGCGGTCATGGACCGGCCAGTCGACGAGCAAGCACGCGACAAGAGGCGCCTGGAACGCATCGCTGCGGCGTTCCGGAACGGCCTCGTCCTGGTCGACGAGACAGGCGCGATCGTCTGGATGGACGAGACGACACGGCGGCGGGTGAACGGAGAGCTGCAGCATCTCGACCTGCCGCTGACCAAGACGGATCACGAGGCTATCGATTGCTTCCTCTCGCCAGTCGAGCTGACCGTCGATGGCGAGCGCCTCGCCGTAGGCGTGATCCAGGCTGCGGAGGCGCGTCCGGGCGCGGATCTGATCGCCGCGATCGAAGGCGCCGTGGCAGACAGCACGTCATGGTTCACGCGCACGATCGTCGAGAAGCTGAAGGCGGTCGGTCAGGCAAGGCCCAGGGACAACACGCACAGTGGCACGGCGCAGCTCGACTCCTTGAGCGCGCGGGAGCGCGAGGTGCTGGGCCTGATCTGTGAGGGCCACAGCGACGTGCAGATGGCGAGGCTGCTCAGCCTGTCGGAGAACACGGTGCGCAATCACATAGCCGCGCTGTACCGCAAGATCGGCGTCAACCGCCGGACCGCCGCGGTCATCTGGGCGCGCGAGCGCGGCATCACCTGCCGCGACGATCTCCAGCCGATGGGGCGCCTCCGTGGCAGCGGCCACCGGGGCAATGGCCACCGGGGCAATGGGCATGGCAGCAACGGCCGCGGCGGCAACGGGCACGACAGCGGCGGCACGCCTCCCTACTAGCGGCACTGCACAGCGGTTTTGACCGGCTGAGCGGCAGACGGGATCGGGATCGCGCGACTCCGCCCGGCAAACGCCGCAAGCGGCGGTGCCTGCACCGCCGGCAGCGGTACAGGGATCCGGCATTCCCGTCTTCCCCGCCCGACCGTCTTGTGGGTCTTGAGAGACCGACCCCCCATCGATTGAGCCATCGTCGAATT
>JAEZHS010000523.1 GCA_023436825.1 Pseudomonadota bacterium
GGGATTCACACATGTCCGGCTTGCCGTCGCGCGAGGAGGAAGCCAGCAGCGTGCTGAGTGAAGTCATGCCATCCGATGCCCATGGTCTTGGGCCCGGGCGGCTTGTAGTAGCAGTTCCAGCCGCCCATGCGTGCCACGATCCAGGCCAGCCAGCCCAGCGAGCGCAGCGGATGAGGGTTCTGCTGGCGTACCGTCTTGCCTTCGAGCGTCGGACCGATCGCCAGCGCCGCCTCGACCATCGGCTCGTCGGCAACGTCGAGAGCCGGCCGCTTGCTGCCATCGCGCGCATCGACCAGCTGCAGGATACGCACCGCCGCCGCCAGCCCCAGCGCAGCCAGCTTCAGTAGCTTGGTGCCGTTCTGCATCTGCACCTCAGGCAGCTTCAGACCGTCGCTCTTGAGCGCCCGGAACACCTGCTCGATCCGCCAGCGCAGGCGATAGAACTGGATGATCTGCTCGGCCTGCTCGGCAGTGGCGGCAGGCAAGCTGCTCAGCAGCCGCCAGTGCACCGCCTTTACCCCTTTCGGCGCCCCGATCTCGCAAGCTTCCACCAGCGTCAGCTCCAGTTCGTCCGCATCGCCGGCATCGGCCGTCGGAGGGCGCTTCAGATGGACCACGCCAGCGCGCACTTGCAGCTGCGCCGTCCGCCGTTGTTCACCCGGCCGACGCGCCTCCAGATCCACAGCCATCGTCTTCAACACACGCCATTCGGCCGCTTCCTCGAACAGTTTCCCACCGTCCTCTAGCAGTCGGTCCCGCGCCACCCGCACGATCAGCTCCGTCATCGCAGGACGGCGCGCCATGACGCTGTAAATGTCGTTCTCCCGGTCACCCACCATGATCACCTGATCGGCATCCTTCAGCAGGTCGGCCACAATCTGCATCGTCGTTAACCAGCGATGCGATTCCTTCGCCATCAGATCGCGCTCCGTGCGCCCTACCGGCACCTTGCCAGACCGCGTCCAGATCGTTGCATCCGCCAAGCCCAGAACAGCCACGCTCTCCACATCAACCGCTACCGCCGCATGGATCAGAAACCCGGCCGACTGGCCGTCCCCACCAGGACCCAAGTCCCACCGACCTGCCTCGCGGCCCGCGAAGTTCACCTCTGTCGTGTCCTGGGCCACGACAACGCGCCGCCCCACGCAGCTCCGCGCCGTCCGCTTGGCCGCCGTCTCCACAATCTCTTCCTTGCTCACTGCAGGCGACTCCAGAAACCGCGCCATTCCAAGCTCGCCGGCCCGCGTCTTCCCGACACGGCGCTGCACCAGCGAGCCCGTCGCTACGATTCCATCGAATACCTTCGAACCGCGACGCGCCAGCCGCTTGTCGCCAAAATCTCCAACACTCTCAATCGACATCGATGCTCCCCGACGCTCACCGATGCCTTGAATCACAAGCCCAACCATCCCGGCAAATCGCCCAAAAGATGTGTGAATGCCCTAGCCCTTGGGGGAGAGGAGCATGAATGCGGAAAGGATTAAGCGCTCAAAACTCCCCGCTCCGATACGCCTCGTCCAGCCGCTTGGCGTCCTCCTCCGAAAGAGCCGGCCAGGCGTCGCCGCGCTTGCGCAGCTTGCCGTCGAAGTTCGGCTTGCGCTTCTCGTTGAACGCCTGGCGGCCTTCCTCGCCGTCGATCGTGGTCTGGATGAGCAACGAGTTGATCAGGTTCTGCACGTGCCAGGCCTGGTCGGTCGGAAGGTCGCCGAAGCGCACCAGGAACTCCTTCATCATCCGCACGGCAACCGGCGGCAGCGTGCAGATGTGACGGGCGAGTTCCTTCGCCCGCTCCAGCAGTCGCGCATGCGGGACGACTTCGTTGATGAGGCCTATGCGCAGCGCCTCCTGCGCGTCGAACGGCTCGTCCGTCAGCAGGATCTTCATGGCATCGATGTAGCGCAGCTGCTTGGCGAGCAGGCTGGCGCCGGGGCCATGACCCAGCCAGCCCTGGGTCAGCAGCGCAAACTTGAAGCGCGCATGCTCGGCGCTCGCGATGCGAATGTCGGTCGACGCCAGCAGGGTGTAGAGACCGGCACCCGCGGCCCAGCCGTTCACCGCGGCGATCACCGGCTTCCATACCCTCGGATAGTGATCGCCCATGCGCCCGTCGACGCCGGTCTTCTGGCCGTGCACCGTTCCGGCCAGCGGCCAGAAGATCCGCTGCGTGCGCAGATACTCGCGCTCTTCTTCCGTGATGTTCTCCCGCGGCGCGAGATTGTGGCCGCCGCAGAAGTGCGTATCGCCCTTGCCGGTCAGGATCGCGCAGCGGATCGAGCGATCTTCCCAGAGATCGATCCACGCCTCGGAAATCGCATCGGACGTCGGCTTGTCGAGGATATTCGCCTTGGCCGGGTTGTTCAGCGTGATGTAGGCGACGCCGTCGCGCTTCTCATAGTCGATGGGCAAGCGGTCCTCCTCCCATGAGCAAAAATGACAGGGCACTTGGATCGGATAATGTAGGATCGGGATGTAACGGCCAAGGGAGAGCCTGATGCGCATGCAGCCAATGGTCATCGGCCATCACTACATGGCGGCGGCCGGCCAGTATCTCGCGACCGAGGCGGCGCATGCGATCCTGCGCGCCGGCGGCAACGCCATCGACGCCGGCGTCGCCGGCGGCATTGCGCTCGGCGTCGTGCACAGCGACCAGGTCCAGTTCTCCGGTGTGGCGCCGATGCTGATCTACCTCGCCGACCGCGACGAGACAGTGTCGATCGCGGGGCTGGGCTGGTGGCCCAAGGCGCTCAACATCGAGACCTTCATCCGCGCCCACAACGGCACGATTCCCGTGGGGCTGCAGCGCACCGTGGTGCCGGCGGCCCCCGACGCCTGGATCCTGGCGCTGCAGCGCTACGGCACGATGAGCTTCGGCGAAGTCGCGGCGTCGGCCATCCGCTACGCCCGCGACGGCTTCCCGGTTCACAGCGTCATGGCGACCTTCCTGCAGGACAAGGTCGAGGACTATCGGCGCTGGCCGCAGAACGTCGCGATCTTTCATCGCGACGGTGAGCCGCTCCGGGAGGGCGATCGCCTGGTGCAAACCGACCTCGGCCGCACGATCCAGTACATGGCCGACCAGGAGAAGGCGGCGTCGGGCAAGGGCCGCGTGGCCGGCCTCGCGGCTGCTCGCGACGCCTTCTATCGCGGCGACATTGCGCAGACGATCGCGAAGTATCATCGCGAGAATGGCGGGCTGCTGACGGCGGAGGATCTCGCCGAATACCGTTCCGAGATCGAGCAGCCGCTGCATTACAGCTTCAAGGGCACCGACGTGATGAGCTGTGGTCCGTGGTGCCAGGGGCCGGTGCTGCTGCAGATGCTGTCGATGCTGAACGAGGTCGACCTGAAGGCGCTCGGCCACAATTCCAGGGAGTACATCCATCTCCTGGCGGAGGTCATGAACCTCTGCTTCGCCGACCGCGAGCGCTACTACGGCGATCCGCGCTTCGTCGACGTTCCCATGGAGACGCTGCTGTCGCGCGACTATGCGCAGGACCGGCTGAAGACGATCCGTAACGACCGTGCCTTCGGCGAGATGCCGCCGGCCGGTTCGATTGCCGGTCACGTCGCCGGCCACGTCCGCAAGCCGTCGGTAGCCGTCGGCGAGCCGGGGCTGCCGGGCGACACCTCCTACGTCTGCGTGGTCGACTCGCAGGGCAACGCCTTTTCGGCGACGCCGAGCGACGTGTCGTGGGAAAGCCCGGTCATTCCCGGGCTGGGCCTCTGTCCGTCGTCGCGCGGCTCGCAGTCCTGGGGCGATCCCGGCCACACCTCCGTCGCGGCGCCGGGCAAACGGCCGAGACTCACGCCCAATCCGGCGATGGCGATGCGCAGGGGTGAGTTCCTGATGCCGTTCGGTTCACCGGGCGGCGATCTGCAGCCGCAGGGCATGCTGCAGGTGCTCCTCAATCACGTCGTCTTTGGCATGGATATCCAGCAGTCGGTCGAGGCGCCGCGCTTCATCACCCGCAACTTCCCCGACAGTTTCGAGCCGCACACCTATTATCCGGGCCGCGTCGATATCGAGCAGGGGATCGGCCGGCCGACGGGTGAGGCGCTCGCCGCCATGGGCCACCAGGTTAACTGGCTCCCCGATCTCTCGCTCAAGACCGCGGGTGTCTGCGCCATCTCTGCCGATCTCAAGGGCGGCAAGCTCCATGGCGCGGCCGATCCGCGCCGCACCGGCCGGGCGATGGGTTGGTGATGGTCACCGCCACTTGTGAGAGACATCCCCGAAGCGCAAACTATTCGTGCCGGCACCCCAAGGGGATGGGCGATGCTCAACAAGCTCTTCATCGCGTCAATGTGTGTCGTGGGGATGGCAAGCGCCGGTAATGCCAAAACGTGGCATTACGAAGAGCGGGCGATGGTGCCCGTGACGATCGACGGCGAACAGGTAAAGCTGGCCATCATCATCTACAAGCCGCCCGGCGCCGGGCCGTTCCCGACCTTGATCTTCCATCATGGCTCGACTGGACGCGGCCACGATCCTGCGCTCTTCGAGCGACCGTACAATCCCAAGACGCTGGCCGGCTGGTTCACGGCGCGCGGCTGGGCCGTCATCCTGCCTTCACGTCGCGGGCGCGGCGGATCGGAAGGCACCTACGACGAGGGCTTCGAGCCCGATCGTGCACAAGGCTACAGCTGCGATCCGGCGCTGGCGCTCGCGGGCGCCGAACGCGCACTGCGCGATATCGATGCCATCACGCCGGTGCTGCTGGCGCAACCCTTTGTCGATCGTGAGCGGGTTGCCGTCGGCGGTTTGTCGCGCGGTGGCATACTTGCCATTGCCTGGAGCGGCCGGCAGCCTGCCGTGGCGCGCGCGGTCGTGAACTTCGTCGGAGGATGGTCGAGTGAGCGCTGCCCCTCCGTTGACGACATCAATGCCGACCTCTTCCGTCGTGGAAGCGCCTTCGAACGGCGGACGCTCTGGCTCTACGGTTACCGGGATTCCCTCTATTCAGTGCGGCACAGCCGCCGGAACTTCGCCGCCTTCCGGGCCGCCGGCGGCAAGGGCACGTTCCGTGAGTTCGCCCCGCCGGAAGGGCTGGACGGCCATCAGATAGCCGCTGTACCCGATCTCTGGACCGAGGTGCTCGAAGCCTATCTTGCCGACCAGGGCCTGCCGGCCAAGCCTCCCCAGGCGGCGGTGATCGACGGCAACACGATCAAAATGGATAGCGTCACCTACAGGCTTTGGGGTATCGACGCGCCCGAGCTCGACCAGCGGTGCTATCCGCATGGCTGGCGCGCCGGCATCGAGGCTGCCCGAGCGCTCGCCGCCATGATCGAGCGGCGTCCTGTCACCTGTGAGCCCAAGGTCCAGGACTCTCACGGGCGCACGGTTGCCCTGTGCCGAGCCGAAGGCCGGGACCTTGGCGCCGCCATGGTCGTATCCGGCATGGCGTTGGCGGTCACTGGCGACGGCGGCGACTACACCGAGCAGGAGATCCGCGCGAGGCAGGCGCGCGTCGGCGTCCATGCCCATGCCTGTCTGGCGCCGTGGGAGTGGCGAGCTCAGCGCCCCGCCCATTGAAACAGTGGGACAATCGAGACGGCGGCGGCTGGCGCCGCCCAACTCCCCTTGATGAGGCACCATGACCGACCACCTCCGTTTCTCCGTGCTCGTGCTGCCGAATGTCCCTTGGCCCGAGCTTCTGCGTCGCTGCCGGCAGGTCGAGGAGCTGGGTTTCGATTCCGTCGGCCTCGCCGATCATCTCGTCGACTGGGCCGGCGGCAAGGGGCCCTGGTTCGAGCTGTGGACGCAGCTTGCCGCCATTGCCCAGGCGACGACGCGCATCCGGCTCATGACCCTGGTCGCCCAGATCCCGCTGCGTAACCCGGCTCTGCTGGCGTTGCAGGCGCTCACCGCCGACCATATTTCCGGCGGCCGGCTCGATGTCGGGCTCGGCATCGGCCTGGAGATCGATCCGTCGTACCGCATGATGGGCATCGAGAACTGGAGCGCGAAGGAACGCGTCGCCCGTTTCGGCGAGTATGTCGAGATCGTCGACCGCCTGCTGTCGCTGGAAGAGACGACATTCCAGGGTGGCTTCTACAAGGTCGAAGGCGCGGCGCTGCGTCCCCGCCCCGTCCAGTCGCCACGCCCGCCCATCGTCATCGCCGCGATGGGCCCGGTCATGCTGGGCCATGCCGCGCGCCACGCCGACGTCTGGAACAGCATCAGCTTCGCCAAGACCTTCGAAGCCCAGCTCGACGAGACGCGCCAGCGCGTGGCGGCCGTCGATGCCCGCTGCGCCGCGATCGGGCGCGACCCGGCGACTCTGCGGCGCTCCTACCTCATGTTCGACCCGACCGCCCGCTCGAGCGGCGGCAGGATCAAGTACTACGAGTCCGAGGAGACCTGCCGGCAGATGGTGGAGCAGGTGGTGGCGCTCGGCATCTCGGAGGTCGCCTTCTACTACCCGATGCTGGAGGAGCAGCAGCCGGCCTTCGAGCGCATCGCGCGCAACGTCCTGCCTGCGTTGAAGGCGGCGCACGGCTGAGGACAGCGCAATGTGGCTTTGTGACTAAGGCGTGACGGCGTTCCAGCAGCGAAACTCCGGAGGCTGCAGCGACCTTTGTCGTTGACGGGTGGCGAGGGTGCGACAGCCGTAGGCCGCCCGGGATTGGGACTGTCGATCATGACGTACAGTGCCGCGGGGTACCTGCAGGCGCGGCAACGCGCCGGCTGGGCCGCTGCTGAAAATTCGGCATTCACGGTCGTCCGACCGCCGTCGCCGAGCGAGCGGGCGTCGCCGGCAGCTTCGCGCGTGGACTGGCTCGACCTTGCGTTGATCACGGTTTTCCTCGCCGGCCTCTACACCAACTTCACCATCATGGTGGCGCCGAAGGTGCCGTTTCCTTCGGTTCCCTCGGGCGTCGCGGGCCTCATCCTGCTGTGGCGGCGTCGCGATGCGATCACGCCGAGAGCCCTGGCGGGCCTGCTGGTGATCCTGCTGATGGTTCTGGTGTCTGCGCTATGTGCGTCGAACTTCGCCTACCTGCAGCGGCGCACCAACGGGTTGGTCCAGCTCACATACTCCATGGTCATCGGCTACGCGCTGTTCCTAACCGTGACCCGGGCCAGCCGCCGGCAGATGGCTGCCCTGTTTCTCGTGTTCGCGCTGGTGATCGCCACTGGGTGTCTGCTCGAAACCCATGCCGGCCTGCGGCCGATCAGCGACGCTGCCCGCAAGGTTCTCTACAGCAGGGGCGTCTACGAAAACGACCTGCGCGACATGCTGCTCTATGCCCGCGTGAGGCCGAAATTCTTCGCGTCGGAACCGTCGAGCGTCACCTTCTGCTACGCCCTGTTCTCCTTCCTGTGGTTGGTGCTCAGCCAGTGGCGCTGGAAGCTGCTGGCATATCTCGGCCTCGTCGCACTGGGACTGTCGGCGATGCCGGGCCCGACATTGCTGCTGATGCTGCCGCTGATCCTGCCGTATCTGCTGTTCCTGGAGACCCGACGCCGTGGCCGGCTGGACATGGGTCGCTTCATCGTGGGGTTGATGGGCGCCGTTGTCCTGCTTTGTGCGTCTGTCGTGCTGGCTCAGACCCTGTTCCAGCATCGATTGGAAGCGGTGGTTTCCGGCAACGACCCCAGCTTCTTCTATCGAGTGCAGGGCCCGGCCATGGCGGGTCTCGACATCATGAAACGATATCCCCTGGCGGGCGCGGGCATCAGCGGTGAACCCTTCATCGAACAGGAAGTCACCACCCTCTATGTCCGGTCGCGCTACTACTCGGCGGGCTGGCAGATCGTCTCGCCCGCTACGGAACTGCTGATCAATTACTTCTGGCTGCACTGGATCTATTTCGGGTTCGTCCTCGGCGTCGCGATCCTGGCGGCGATAACGGTCTGGCTGCGTGTGCTCGGGGTGCCCAGCGTCACCTTCTGCTGGACGGTGTGGACCATCCTAGGCCAGGCATCCGGCGCCTATGTCGGCCCGACCTGCTGGGCCGTGCTGTTTCTTTCGGCGGCGGCAGCAATCCTCCATCAGAGGAGCGCGCGGCAAGCGGAAGCGGCAGTTGCAACCGGTCGATCGCGCTGGCTTCGGTCGCAGCGCTATCCGCGTTGGATTCGAGTCAGCCCAGGGCAGCGACTCCGATGGATGAAGAGCCGGATCCGATATCGGCCCCGCGGCATCGCGATACCGTTCGTTCAGTGACCGCTTGGCCTTATCGCGCGCACGGCTGAGAACTCGTCGTTCCTCCCCAGCGATCGTTCATGTTCCTCTCCCTCTAGACGTTATGTCCCCAGGGTGAAGCCGGTGGCCCGCCCCTTTGATGCCAGGATCGAGGGTTGCTCGGACGGGCCGAGCCGAGCCTCAGGCATGGAGGGACGAGCCAAGGGAGAGCATAGCGAAGTGTACGTCGCGTTCGATACGGCAAAGCTGAAGCACGCGGTGGCGGTTGCGGAGGGAGGCCGAGGAGGCGAGATCCGGTTTGTCGGGGAGATCGAGACCGGCCAGCAACAATCGAGCGACTGATCAAGAAGCTGGCGCGGCGTTACAAGAAGCTGCAGGTGTGCTTTGAGGCGGGACCGACAGGCTACGGGCTTTATGGCAGATGCAGGCTCTGGGGCATGATTGCCTTGTTGTGGCGCCAGCGCTGATTCCGAGGCGCTCAGGAGAGCGAGTGAAGACGAACCGTCGCGACGCGCTCACGTTGGCCCGGCTGTTCCGTGCCGGCGAGCTCAGCGGCGTCTGGGTGCCTGACGAGGTGCACGA
>JAEZHS010000536.1 GCA_023436825.1 Pseudomonadota bacterium
GTGGTGATGTCGGCGAGCCGCGGCACGTTGTGCAGCGTGAGCTTGCGATCGGTCAGGAGTGCGGCGACCATCAACGGCAGAGAGGCGTTCTTGGAGCCGGAAATGCGGATCTCGCCGTTGAGCTGACGGCCGCCCTTGATGCGGAGTCGGTCCATGGTCCCTCCTCCCGTCAGATCTTGGGCAGGGTGACGCCGCGCTGGCCCTGGTACTTGCCGGCCTTGTCGCGGTAGGAGGTCTCGCAGGGCTCGTTGCCCTGCAGGAACAGGAACTGGCAGGCGCCCTCGTTGGCGTAGATACGGGCCGGCAAGGGCGTTGTGTTAGAGAATTCCAGCGTCACGTGGCCTTCCCACTCGGGTTCGAGGGGCGTCACGTTCACGATGATGCCGCAGCGCGCATAGGTCGACTTGCCGACACAGATCACCAGCACGTCGCGCGGAATGCGGAAATATTCCACAGTGCTGGCCAGCGCAAAGGAGTTGGGCGGGATGATGCAGACGTCGGCCGTACGGTCGACGAAGCTGTTGGCGGCGAAGTTCTTTGGGTCAACCACCGCCGAATCGACGTTTGTGAAGATCTTGAAGTTGCTGCCGACGCGCGCGTCGTAGCCGTAGGACGACAGCCCATAGGAGATCACGCCGTCGCGCTTCTGCGCGTCGACGAAGGGCTCGATCATGCCCTTTTCCTGCGACATGCGGCGGATCCAGCGATCGGAAAGAATGGTCATTTCGAGGGGCTTTTGGGGGGCTGAGCTTCGGTCTTGGCGCCGTCCTGCTTGGCGCGTGCCTGCGCCTTACGACGCTTGAGGTTTTCGCGCAAGGCGGCAGCCAATCGCTCGGCGCGGTCGTCATTCTTGGAGGGGCCGGTCATGCCTCTCAAAATACACCATTTGGCGACCGGGACCGCCTATGATCGCCGCACAGTCGATGTTCACGTTCGACCTCGTCTGGTTCTACATGGGCCTTGGCGCAGCCCTGGTGCTCTGCACCGACAGCCTGCGCAGCGACCTCACGGTGTCCTGGCGCGTTCCGGTGTAGCTCGCCTGGATGGGTACCCTGACCCACCTGATATCCACCAGTTCGAGGAGCACGGCATCGATACCCATGGCATGGCCTCCGCCTTCCGCGGGGACTTCCGCAAGGCGTCTGTTTGGTACGTCCGGCACAATACGGGGATGCCGGGCACAAGTCGTTTCACCGGCTCGGCGCTACCCTGTAGCCATGTGCGATCTCCGATTCAATCTGCCTGCCTCAAGGAGGAACCAATGAGCAATCTGGTCATTCTCGGTTTCGACGGCCTTCACACGGCCGATGAGGTGCTGAACAAGCTTCGCGCCTTGCAGAAGGAATACCTGATCGACCTCGAGGATGCGTGCGTGGTCGAACGCGACAGCGATGGCAAGATCCACATGAAGCAGGCCGTGAACCTGGTCCATATCGGCGCCGCCACCGGCGGCAGCCGGGGCGCCATCATCGGAGCGCTGTTCGGGCTGCTTTTCCTCAATCCTCTCGCCGGCCTGGCGATCGGCGCCGTCGCCGGTGCCGGCGCCGGAGCCCTGTCCGGCTCGCTTACCGACTATGGCATCCGCGACGACTTCATAAAGCAGATCGCTCAAACGATTCCGGCGGGTTCATCCGCCCTCTGCGTGCTGGTCAAGAGCGTGACCGAGGACAAGGTCCTGCCCGAGATCGAGCGCTACAACGCCCGTGTGCTCAAGACCTCTCTGTCGAACGAACAGGAGGCGAAGCTGCAGGCAGCGCTCAGCCGCCAGATCGGCATGCCCGACTCTGCAGCGGGAAAGGCGGCCTGACCCGGCCGCCACGACTCAGGTTGCGGCCTTGGCTTTGCGCGACGCCAGGGCCATGGCAACGTAGGCCCATCCGGCAAACAGCAACGAAACGCCGGCCACCGTCCCCGGCGTGAAGGAGTGCGTGTGGGGCGAACGCAATCTGGGTGACGCCATGAGCCGTGTGACGACATGATGGTTCCATGAAGCTCGAGAGCCGATCCGCCGCCCAGCCGCGGAACCTCATAACCCTGCCCCTGATCGTGCTGGCGATCGCGGCAGGGCTCGCCCTTGTCTGGTACAGCGCGCCGAGCCTGCTGCTTCTGTTCGCCGGCATACTGTTCGCCGCCCTCCTCGATGCCTGCACACGTGCCCTGGGCTACGTCCTGCCTCTGCCCAGGCCGGCACGATATGCGATGATCGTCGTGCTCTTCGCCTCGGCCGCAGCGGTGGCGCTCGGCTGGAGCATCGTGCGGCTGCCCGGCCAGGCGCATGCCCTGATCGCCGTCATGGATGCCCAGCTGACCGTGCTCGAGCGCGAGCTCGCGGCATTCGGCATCGACCTGTTCGGGCCGGGCGGCCGGCAGGATCTTTCGCAATTCCTCACCGATCCGGGCCGCCTGTTCGGCCACGTGCACTACGCCGTCACCGGTGCCTACGTGGTGATGATGAACACCATCGTCGTGGTCTGCCTCGGGCTGTTCTTCGCCGCCAGCCCCGCTACGTACCGCGAAGGAGCGCTCATTCTCGTCCCCGTCACGGCCCGCAAGCGCATTCGCACGGTCATGGACGAGATGGGCCAGGTGATGCGCAGCTGGCTGATGGGACAGCTTCTGCGCGGCGCCGTGGTGTCGATTGCGCTCGCCGCCGCCTTTCACGGCCTCGATGTGCCTGGCGCGACCCTGCTCGGTCTCCAGGGCGGAGCCGCGATCTTCGTTCCCTATCTCGGCCCCCTGATCGCGGCCTTTCCGGTGGCCCTGGTCGCCATGCCGCTGGGCCTGAGCACCTTCGCCTGGGTCATGATCACCTATATCATCATCCAGAACGTCGACGGCTTCGTCATCGCGCCGCTGATCCAGAAAGGCGCCGTCAACGTCGCGCCGGCCTGGACGCTGTTTGCCATCGTGATCCTGGGGGCGCTGTTCGGCGCCATGGGCATTGCCCTCGCCGCCCCGCTGCTCGCGGTCCTGCGCCTCGCGGTGCTGCGCTTCTACGTCGAGGATTGGCTCCGTGACCGGCCAGGTGCGCAGGCTTGAGCGCAGGATCGGCTAGGGCTTCCCGTTCGACGGCGCCATGAGCGCATGGATCCGCTCCTCGACGTAGGGGAAGAACGGATTGGACGACACGCGCAGCAGCGCATCGAGGTTCACGATCAGCACCCCGCGCTCGCCGCGCGGCGCGATGGCGCCGAGATGAACGCCGAAATCCTCGCTATTGTCAGGCTCGAGGCCGTACAGCGAATCGCTCATCGGAAACGGCAGGGCCACGTGCGACAGCGAGAAGATCCCGGGTGGAAAGGCCAGGCCGAGATCACGGACCTGCTCGGTGGTCCCGCCCGCTTCGGTCACCCGTTCGAGGACGCGGTAATCGTGCTCCCCCACGTTGGTGATGACGACCGTCCGGTAGCGGCGCGGCAGCGGCGGCAGGATGCGCGTCAGCACCATCTCGGCAGCATCGCGCAGCAATGGACTGACCACCGCGGCGCGATTGAGGTCGAACAGGACGAGCTCGCTGCCATTGGCCGGCAGCTGAGCATAGAGGCCGGATATGACGGCCGGCGTGCTCACCGTGAAATCGACGACCGACTGGAAGGTGAGGACGGGCGGCAGCCGGGCCAGGCGGCCGTCACGCCCCGCGTCGGCCATCTGCTGCCGCAGCGCGACGGTCAGGCGATGCGACTGGCGCGCCCCATTCACCGGAAAGGAATTGTACTTGAACGGATTGAACTCCGGCAGAAGACCGAGCCAGGCCGCCTTGGCGAAGGCCGGCAGGAACGCCGGCAACGAAGCAATCCCGACAAACCGCGCAAAGGCCGTGATGCCTATCATGGGCGAGATCAGGATCAGTCGGTCGGGCCGCGCCAGCCGATCGTCGGCCAGCGCATCGAGGGCGTATTTCATCGCCAGCGCACCGCCGTTGGAGAACCCGACGATGTGTAACGGCGTGGACGGTCCGGCGCGGCGCCTCGCCTCGCGCACGGAGAGGCGGGTGGCGGCGTCCCAGTCTTCCCATTCGACATCGGTCAACGCCGCCGGAACGGTGCCGTGCCCGGGCATCCGGATGGCGACGGCGACGAAACCCTCGTCGCGATACCGGCGGGCGATGTGGCGCAGGCTGTAGGGTGAATCGGTCAGGCCGTGCAGCAGCACCACGGCGCCAACCGGCGGTCCGTCGGGCTCGAGAATGTAGGAGCGGTTGAAGTCCTGCTTGAAGTTGCCGGGATAGATCGGGCTGCCGGCGTAATAGCGATTGCCGGGAATGCGCGCCGCCTCGTCGATCTTGTCGACGACTTCGCGGCGCACGTCGCGGAAGATCGCTTCCTCGCGACGCAGGTAGGAAGCCCAGTCGCTCTTGTCGATGTCCGCAGCATGCAGGTCGTCGGGCACATAGGTGTGCCAGACCTCGAGCGGCGGCCCGCGCTGGGAATCCCAGGCCCGCAGGCCGACGATCGCCCCCACAGCGACGAGCGCCAGGACCAGCACGCGCCGCATCAGCCTGAGCAGTCTTGCGGTCATGGCGATCCGGTCCCCGAGTTCATGGCCGGCAGCGTGACAGGATGGCGTGCGATGTGCACCCGCAATAAACGCCTTTTGGGACGCACCGAACAGTCCGGGGACGATGCGCCAATCAAATACGTACGGGCCAAGCCTAAGATCGGCTCATGTCGTTGACCGCCGAACAGAAGCTGTCGTTGCGCGCCCTCATCGCCCTGGTGGTGGGCTCGATGATCGGATCCGGCATCTTCGCGACGCCAGCGGCGTTCGGCCGCGTGACCGGTGTCGCCGGCGCGCTCATCGCCTGGCTGGTCGCCGGCGTCGGCATGCTGATGCTGGCCTTCGTCTTCCTGGTCCTGGCGCGGCGCCGGCCGGACCTCGATGCCGGCATCTATGCTTATGCGAGGGAAGGCTTCGGCGACTATGCCGGCTTCGCCTCCGCTGCCGGCTACTGGATCGGGGCGTGCTTCGCCGACACCGCCTGCCTCATCCTGATCAAGGCGACCCTCGGCCTGTTCTTCCCGATCTTCGGCGACGGCACGGCCCCGTTCGCCATTCTCTCAGCATCGGCCCTGCTGTGGGCCGTGCATTTCCTGATCCTGCGCGGCGTCAAGCAGGCAACCACGCTCAACACCATCGCCACCGTGGCCAAGATCATACCGATCGGCCTGTTCATCATCGTTGCGATTGCCTTCTTCAACACGGACCTCTTCGTGCTCAACTTCTGGGGCGGCGAGGAAGCGACCTTCAGCAATGTCGCGAACCAGGCCCGCAACTCGATGCTGGTCACGGTGTTCTTGTTCGTCGGCATCGAGGGGGCGAGCGTCTACTCGCGCTACGCCAGGAATCGCGACGATGTCGGCATCGCGACCGTGCTCGGCTTCCTCGGCGTTCTCTGCCTGTTGGTCCTGGTCACCATGCTGTCCTACGGCGTGCTGCCGCGCTCCGATCTGGCGGCCCTGCCCGCCCCTTCGATGGCCAGTGTGCTGGAAGCGATCGTGGGGCCATGGGGCAAGATCTTCATCAGCATCGGGCTCCTGATCTCGGTGCTTGGCAACTACCTTTCGTGGTCGTTGCTGGCGGCCGAGGTCGTCTACTCGGCGGCACAGAATCGCACCATGCCGGCCTTCCTCGCCGGCACCAACACCAACGATGCGCCGGCCGCCGCCTTGTGGATGACCAACGCGCTCATCCAGGCCTTCCTGTTGGTGAGCTGGTTCGCCGAGTATGCTTTTCACCTGGCGCTAAAGATGACCAGCGCCATGACGCTGATCCCCTACCTGTTCGTCGCCGCCTACGGCCTCAAGCTCGCCTGGACGGGTGAAACCTACCGACCCGGCGAGCGCGACCGCCGACGTGACTGGCTGCGCGGCGCCGTAGCGACGGTCTACGCCGTCGGCATGCTCTATGCCGGCGGACACGAATTGCTGATGCTGTCGGCGCTGCTCTACGCTCCGGGCACTCTTCTGTTCGTGATCGCGAGGCGCGAGCAGGGCAAACCCGTGTTCACCCGGGTTGAATGGCTTCCATTCGGAGTGGCGTGCGCGGTCGCCATCGGTGCACTCTACGGTCTGGCCTCGGGTCGCATCTCCATCTGAGCGGATGCAGCGGGCCAATCGAGGGGGCAGTCTTGACCCGTCTTTTCGCTTCGGTTGTCACATCGTTGATCGGCCTTGGCCTCGTGGCCGGCTGCTCGGCCCTGCCGCGCGGCCTGGCCGTGCCGCCCTCCGATACCCTACGCGCCCAACCACTCGGCATCCCCAATGCGCGCTTCTACGCCGATGGCGATCCGGCACCCATGGTGGCGGAAGTGCTGAAGACGGTGGAGCGCGAGCGCGCCGCGCTGCGCGCTGCGGGTCGGCCTACCGATCCGATGCCGCCAGCGTCCTTCCTCGCCATATCCGGCGGCGGCGACAACGGCGCCTTCGGCGCTGGCGTCCTCAACGGCTGGACGACGACGGGCACGCGACCTGAATTCAGGATGGTGACCGGCGTCAGTACCGGCGCCCTGATCGCGCCCTTCGCCTTCCTGGGACCCGCCTACGATCCGATGCTGCGGGAGCTTTACACGACGATGGGGCGGGACCGGATCTTCCTCCGGCGTCGCCTCACGGCATTGCTGTTCAGCGATGCCATCGCCGACGCCGGCCCGCTCGCCGACACGATCTCGAACTACGCCAACCAGAGCCTGCTCGATGCCATCGCCGTCGAGTATCAGAAGGGACGGCTGTTGATGATCGGCACCACCGACCTCGATGCGCAGAGACCGGTGATCTGGAACGTGGGCGCGATCGCGGCCAGCCGGCATCCCAAGGCGCTGGACCTGTTCCGGAAGATCCTGCTGGCCTCGGCTTCGATTCCCGGCGCCTTCCAGCCCGCAATGATCGATGTCGAGGTCGACGGCGTCGAGTTCCAGGAAATGCATGTCGATGGCGGCGCCATCTCCCAGCTCTTCCTATATCCCGGCTCGATCGATGTCAGGCTCCTGCCCGTCGGACGTCATCAGACCGCCTACATCATCCGCAACGGCCGACTCGATCCCCAGCACACCGAGATCGAGCGGCGCACCATTGCGATCGCCAGCCGGGCGGTCAGCACGATGCTGCAGTCGAGCGGCTATAACGACGTGGTGCGCGCCTACTTCCTGACCAAGCGCGACGGCCTCGCCTACAACCTTGCTTATATGAGCGCTGACTTCAACGTGCCGAGGTCGGGTCCGTTCGACTATGCCTACATGCAGGCGCTGTTCGACTACGGCTACAACCAGGCCACGGGTGGCAGCCTGTGGCACAACGTGCCACCCGGACTGCACACCAGGAGGTCCGAGCGCGAGGCAGCCTCAGCACGCGCGCCCTATCGAGCGACCGAAAAGCGGAGCGTCTTGGAAGCGGTGCGTCCCGACGTATCGGCGATCGACAACGTCACCCGATGATTGCCGGACGGCAACTCGATATCGGCCGCCGAAAGGCCGCTTGGCGTAGTCACTGCATGATCGAGCAGGCGCTGCGTGATGTCGATGCCGAGCCGGCCGTACGTCGCATTGAAACTGCGCATATCGATGGAACTGCCTGGTGCCGGTGTGAACTCGACCTCGATCGTTACCGGATTGCGGATCGGCTGGGAGATGTCGGGCCGCACCAATGTGATGGTCGGCGGCGGCGGCCGATCAGGCAGCGGCGGAACGTCCGGTGCTGCCTTGTCGCGCTCCTCCTCGGCCGGCGTAATCAACCGCCAGGGCGCCGACTGTGCACCTAGCGTCGCCGGCAGGAGGCAGAGGACAACCAACAGGATTCTTGTCGAGGTGATGATGGCCATGGCGGACACCGGCTCGTTGTCGCGCTGAGTGTAAGGACATCACGAGGGCTTTGCGCTGGCGCCCCGTCCCCACTCTGTGCCGCACATCCCAAAGATCGGGACGCCGGGACCAATCATGGGACAGCACGCCGATGTGCGCCGCAAAGCCGACGCTAGAATGCAACCATGATGTCGACAGGAGGCGCCGGATGGTGAAGGCCGTTCTTTGGTGTTGCTCCATCGTAGTCCTGGCCGCGGCGGCGTGCGCTCCGGATCAGGTGCGCGGCTCGATCGACGGGCCCACCGGCACTGAGACTTTCGTCGGGACAGCTCGTGGATCCGTGGTCGACAAGTCGGGCAACCTGACATTCACCACGAACGCCGGCGTCACCTGCTCGGGGCGGTTCGTCTACCTCACGGCCGAGAATGCCAGGGGCCTCTTCGACTGCGGCAACGGCCAGGTTGGGCCTTTTGACCTGACGCGCTCAGGCGACCGATGGGCTGGAACCGGCATCGTCGGCAATCGCCGGGTGACAATCGAGCTCGGCCATCCGTAAAGCGTCAC
This sequence comes from Pseudomonadota bacterium, assembly GCA_023436825.1. The sequence continues at coordinate 8,357 of JAEZHS010000536.1, forward strand.
GACGGGCGAAGGCAGTCTCTGAAACTCCGTGTGGCAAGGGAGCCGGTACCCTTCGGGCTCATCGTCGGATGGCAACCGGCGAGGGCCGCGTTGCGCGCCTCGCTCGGGCTCATGCCGAACTCGCGGCGGAAGGCACGGCTGAACGTCGAGGCGTCGGAGAAGCACAAGACCTCGGCCAGCCTTCCGATCGCCACGCTTCTGGACGTATCGCCTATCACCGTAAAGCTCTCTGCCAATCGGCAGCGCCGGATGTAGTTGGCCGCGCCGCCTTCGACTTCGAGCAAGCGATAAAGCTGAGACCGCGACATCGCCGCCTCACGGCAGAGCTTGTCCGGCCCGAGCGATGGCGAGCGCAGATTGCGCCGCACCGCCTGGCGCACCCTTTCCATGAGCGTGAGCTCGATCTGCTGGGAGGCACCGACGACACGATCGGCCGACGGCGCCAGGCAAGCGGCGACCATGGCCTGGATCGCCGCCGGAAGCCGGGCTGCATTCTCGGCGTTCAGGCTCGCCATGCTGCGCTCCAGCATGACCATGTAGTCGGCGAGCAGCGCTCCACGCCGGCCATCGACCGCCGCCCCCACCGCCATGTCGAGGCTGGTCCTGATGTTGCCGAATGAGTCCCGCGGCAGGTAGAGCTGAAGCCGCTCCGCGGCGGTTCGCCGGCTGTCGGACACATGACCCAACGACCAGACGAAGGGCACGCCCGGCCGCGCATCGAGCTGGCCGCTTGTTGTCGAGATCACGGTGGGACCGTTCCGGCAGTAGGTGACGACCCAATGATCGATCGGGCTTCGCCGCACATGCGATGGCAAGCGCATCGTACGGGCAGCCGGAGCCGATGCCCAGGTCAGGCCCACATCGCCGATCTTCCAGACCTTGTACTGCCCGCTGAAGCCCTGCCCGTCATCGTCATCCGAAAGTACATCGAAGACCGGCTGAAACCACTCGGACCATGCCGTCCGCTGTTTCCGCGGCGCAAATGACTCGGTTGAGAAAGTGCAAGGGTCCATGGCCTCACCCCTGACGCGCATTCTAGCCGGCACCGCGTGGCAGGTGCCTTGCACCCCATCTCCATACCATACCGTACGTCCCAAAACGCTCCCCTGCGGCCTGCCTCCTGCCGGTCGTCAGGGCCTCACCGGACGCTCCGCAGCTCTTGCGGCTGCGCCATTGGACAAGGGCGAGGTGGCTCCGGGACCCTGCCGACCAGGGGAAGCAGAGCACGGATGCGCCCTGCTTCCCGATGTCAGCCCTTGCGCGTGTCAATGGCGGCTAGCCGCGCGGAGGAAGCGGGATGCGGCGGCCGTTCAGGATCTCCTCGAGCCTGCCAATGCCGACCTGGTAGTTGCCCTTGTCGCACTCGTTCATAGCGGCAGCGGCCGTCGCATTGGCGGTCTGAGCGCGAGAGAACATGCGATACAAGCTGGACAACTGGTGGCAATAGTCCGCGTCGCTCATCGGCTGTGCGAACGACGCGGTGGAGATGAGAACGGCGCAACCCGTCAGCATCAGCATGCGACCGATAGTCATGACTGCAATCTCCGGTAAGTGGCACCCGCGGTGATTCGCGGGCACAGAACGATAGCACTTCACTCGGAATCGTTGCTGTGCCAGGCGTCCCCACACCGGTTGCGTCGTCCCTTTTTGAAGACGTTCGTGGTGGCAGCGGACGAAGGTCCCGTGACCGCGAAGGCTCGAGCTCCTTCTCGGGAGGCCATCAACACAAGAGCGCGAGCACGCTTGGCACAACGTCTCCACATTGTGCCGCCGGTCGCGCGAGATTGGGACGGGCTGGATAGTTCTGGGACTTCGCGCCGATGTGTTCGCAGGTGGCATTCGTAAAATCCGCCATCGAACGAAGTGGAGCGCGAAGCACATGCTGCTGCCGGACGACACGTCATTCGCCAGCTTCCTGGTCGACATCGTCGGCGTGTTCATCTTCGTTCTGTGGTTGTGGTTGCTCGTCATGACGACAAGCGATCTGTTCCGCAGACGGGATGTATCCGAGGTCGGCAAGTTTCTCTGGGCCGTCGTTCTCATCGGCCTGCCCTATCTTGGGACCTTCACCTACATCCTGCGCGAGGGCGCCGGCATGGCAGACCGCAAGAAGGCCGAGGCAGAGGAGATGCACGATGCCGTGCGCCAGTTCGTGGGCATCAGCCCGGCAGACGAGTTGCTGAAGCTCGACCGACTGAAGGCGCAGAACGTCATTTCCGACGAGGAGTACCTGATGCTCAGAAGCCGTCTGGTCGGATGACCACCGGCGGACTCATGTCGAGCAAAGCAGGACCAGCAGTCAGCCGGAGCGTACGGCCCCGCCTCGGCGAATCAAAACCCTGGGCCCGATGGAGATCGATCATGATTGGCAAGCGTACCGCGTTAATTCTCATGGCGTGTGGAACGCTGATGGCAGCCACCGCCCATGCCCAGATGAAGGCGACATCCTTGGAACAGGCAGAGCTCGCCGGGCTCTCGCCGGACAAGCGCGCCGAAGTCGAAAAGCGCGCAACTCAGCCGGGCCAGACGGTTTCGGAAGTGCTCACGACCATGCTGTTGAACGGCATCAAGAACAAGCACAAGGCCAGCAACATCGTTGCCCTCGATTTCGGCCGCGGCGTCGCCGTGGTCGAGCTCCAGGGAGGCGGCATGCAGGCCGTCAAGTTCGACACGACCACGCTGGCCATCAAGTAGGCGCGTTCTGATGCAGATCGGGCGATCGCCGGCGCGAGGCTGATTTTCCCGAGGTCGTGGTTTCGCCGGGCATGATGGGCCTGGCTGACTGCAGCTTCCAGCCGGACCCATCATGCTCTAGCGATAGCTGTATGTCATGCCCGCCGGCAGCGGCAGGATCGGTTCGCGCTGCTGCTGGCTCTTCGGCCATACGACATAGGCCTTGTCGTCGACATACTGCGTGATGACGGGAAAGGCGCGCTGGTTCTGGCCAGCGAGCGTCGATCCTGGGGGTTCGAACTTCACGCCGAAGGCCTGCATGGTGCCCCCCTCAGGCAGCTCGAGATCGAGCGCCGCCTGGCGCAACGATTCCGAGCCGATGCCTCCATATTTTCGGATGGCCCGCGGCAGCACTTCCGACAGGAACAGATACGTCATCGAGGCGGACGTCCCGACATGCGCCGAGCGCACGGCCACCCCGGGCCGGATCTTGTCGAATTCCTCGCCCACCATCCTGATGAGCGGCGGCAGCCTGGGATCGAGCGTCCTCTCGTTGGCGAGCCAGATCGAGATCGGATCGATGTTGAACAGGTAGTCGGCGTCCCTGCCAAGGCTCTCCTTGAGCTTGTCATAGACGCCGTAGCCCGCGCCTTGGCCGATCAGCGCGCCGAACTTCAACCCTTGCTCGCGCGCCTGCCGCAGCAGCAGCGTGATGTCGGGATTGTAGCCGGTGTGGAAGAGCACGTCCGGTCGGGCGCGCTTCAGCTTCGTGACCAGGGCCGAGAGATCAGGCGTGGTGATCGAGTAGCCTTCCTTCATCGCAACGACGAAGTTGTGCTTCTTCGCACCGGCCTCGTCGCCCTTGGCGACATCGACGCCATAGGCGCCATCCTCGTGGACGATCGCCACGCGCAGGTCCTTGGGC
>JAEZHS010000562.1 GCA_023436825.1 Pseudomonadota bacterium
CCTATAACCCCGGCCGGCGGGGCGGCGCGCGCCCCCCACCCCCCCCCCCCCCCCGCGACTCAAGTCAGTGCGCGTGCGCCGTGTCGGCTGCAGCCAGCAGGGCGGCACGGCCGCCGCCCAGGCCGGCGATCCGCTCCTCGACCAGCAGCTCCATCATGCCGACCAGCAGGACGAGCTCGCTGTCCTTCATCTGCTCGGCTTCATCCTTAATGTCCTGAAGATTGTGCCAGAAGTGGAACAGCGTTGACGACTTCTGCTTCGCCGAAAGGCGACGCTTCCTTGGCTTCTCACTCATGCCCTACCCCCATGCTGCCGCCTTGGTGCGGCAACAATGGGAGGAAACAGCATGCGGCATTCCCGCTCTGTGGCAAAAAGCACAGAGCGATTGAAAAGACGGGTCTAACCCAGTCACAGCGCGGGCGAAGTTTCCCTTCGCACTCCTCCCTTCCCGTGCTATCCAAACTTACGCCTCTCCGGCACCGACCCCGGGGAGGCGTTTTTCGTGTTTGGACGTCGGATTTCGGGAACAGGCAATGGCCAATGTGGCAGTGATCGGCGCCCAGTGGGGCGACGAGGGCAAGGGCAAGATCGTCGACTGGCTGAGCGAGCGCGCCGAGGTCGTGGTGCGCTTCCAGGGCGGCCATAATGCCGGCCATACGCTGGTCATCGGCAACCAGACCTACAAGCTCGCCCTGCTGCCGTCCGGCGTGGTGCGCCAGGGCAAGCTTTCGATCATCGGCAACGGCGTGGTCGTCGACCCCTGGCACTTCCTCGAGGAAGTGAAGAAGGTGTCCGGCCAGGGCGTGTCGGTGACGCCCGAGAATCTCAAGATCGCCAATCACGCCGTGCTCATCCTGCCGCTGCATCGCGACCTCGACGGCTGGCGCGAGGACGTGCCCGGCACGATCAAGATCGGCACGACGCGGCGCGGCATCGGCCCCGCCTACGAGGACAAGGTCGGCCGCCGCGCCATCCGCGTCGGCGATCTCGCCGAGCCGGACATCCTCGGACGCAAGGTCGACACCCTGCTCGCCCATCACAACGCGCTGCGCCAGGGGCTCGGCCAGCCGACCATCGAGCCGGCCAAGCTGCTGGCCGACCTGCTCGGGCTCGCGCCCAGGATCCTGCCCTTCGCCGAGGACGTGTGGGAGCGGCTGGACGCGCTCAGGGCCGCGGGCAAGCGCATCCTGTTCGAGGGCGCTCAGGCCACCATGCTCGACATCGACCACGGCACCTATCCGTTCGTCACCTCGTCCAACACCGTGGCAGCGCAGGCCATGATCGGCAGCGGCATGGGCAACGGCGCCGTCGGCTATGTGCTGGGCATCGCCAAGGCCTACACCACGCGCGTCGGTGACGGCCCCTTCCCGACCGAGCTCAAGGACGAGATCGGCCAGCTGCTGGGCGATCGCGGCAACGAGTTCGGCACCAACACCGGCCGGCGCCGGCGCTGCGGCTGGTTCGACGCCGTGATGGTGCGTCAAGCGGTGAAGCTGAACGGCATCGACGGCATCGCCCTGACCAAGCTCGACGTGCTGGATGGGCTCAGTGAGATCAAGGTCTGCGTCGGCTACGAGCTCGATGGCAGGACGATCGAGCGCTTCCCCTTCACGATGGGCGCGCAGGCCAAGCTCAAGCCGGTATGGGAGACCTTCGAGGGCTGGAACGAGAGCACCAGGGGTGCGCGGTCCTTCGCCGAGCTGCCGGCGACCTGCATCAAGTACGTGCGTCGCGTCGAGGAGCTCGTCGGCTGCCCGGTGGCGCTGCTCAGCACCAGCCCGGAGCGCGAAGACACGATCCTGATGACGGATCCGTTCCGGGACTGAGCCGAGTCGGGCGTGGACGTGGAATCCTGATCACCGGACGCCGCTCCGGACCATTTCGTACCATTGCCCTGCTTAGCGGCAGCCGACGTCCCGGCCGAGCGCCTGCCCCGCCGTCGGCGTCCATCGGTACATCCACGGTCGCAATCCGAAATCGCCTCCGGCTGCTGATGATCCGCAACCTCCCGGCAGCGGGAAAGGTTTTAGGCAACGGAACGTCGACCCCGAGGAGGATGCCCATGACCAAATACAAGGTAGGCTATCTCGTTGGCAGCCTCGCGAGCGCCTCCATCAACCGCAAGCTCGCCATGGCGCTTGCCCGTCTGGCGCCGCCGGAACTTCAGCTTGCCGAAATATCCTTTCGGGAGCTGCCGCTCTACAGTTACGACTACGACGCGGACTACCCGTCGGTGGCGCGGGCCTTCAAGGAATCGATCATGGCCTCGGACGCGATTCTCTTCGTCAGCCCGGAGTACAACAGATCCATTCCAGGTGCGCTCAAGAACGCCATCGATTGGGCCAGCCGCCCCTATGGGACCAACGCCTTCACCCGCAAGCCGTCGGCGGTCATCGGCGCCTCACCCGGGTCGATCGGGACTGCGATCGCGCAGCAACACCTCAAGGGTGTACTGGCGTTCTGCAACTCGCCGCTGATGAACTCTCCCGAAGCGTACATCCAGTTCACGCAAGGCATGATCACCGACGACGGCGCGGTCACCGTACCGTCCACCGAAGAATTCCTGCGCAACTACATGACCGAATTCGCCGGTTTCATCGGTCGCGTCTACGCAGCGCTGCCACGAAAGAAGGCGCGCGCCTGAGCACCTGGCTCGATCACCGGTTTGGTCAAGAGTGCCGCGGCGATGATGTCTCGGTCCGTGTCGGTCAGGCACGGCTGCATGACGTGCTCCGTGACCGGGTCAATTTGCATTGACCATCGCTGCTGAAGAGGCAATCAATCCTTCTCGAGATCTTTCGGGGTTCGGAGGGTCGGCCATGAGGAAAATTCTCGTCGCAACCGATTTATCCGCACGGGCCGATCGCGCAATTCGGCGCGCCACCCTACTGGCAAAGAGATTCGAAGCGTCCCTGCATCTGGTTCATGTCGTCGATGATGACAGGCCGAGACGCATCATCGACCCTGAACGTGATGCAGCGGTGGAGATCCTGGACAAGCAAGCTCGATCGCTGCGTGAATTTGACGGTGTGAACTGCACCGCGAGCGTCGTACTGGGTCGCCTTGCCGATGAGATAGTCAAAGCCGCCCAGGAAGCAGCGGCCGATGTCGTGGTGGTGGGATCGCATCGCCATCGCGCAATTCAGGACGTGTTTGTCGGCACCACGGCGGAGCGAACCATACGCTCGAGCCGGCAGCCGCTCCTGGTCGCAAACGGCGTGCCTGCAAACCTCTACCGGCATATCCTGGCTGCGGTCGATTTCTCGGATTGCTCTGCCGACGCGCTGCTGGCCATCGCAGCTCTCGGCCTGGACAGGGACGTCGCCATATCCGTCCTTCACGTATTCGATGCGCCCGCCCGGAAGCACATGTCCTTGGCGTCCGCCAGCCGAGGGGACGTCCAACACTACATTGGCAGCGAAGAAGCGGATGCCGGTAGAGAACTGGCCTCTTTCATCCAGCGCACGGTGGCCTTTCCGACGCGACACCTGGTCAAACTCAGGGAGACGACTGCTCCTCACGCCATTTGCACTGCGGCGGAGGAAGTTTCGGCGGACCTCATCGTTGTCGGCACCCACGGCCGTACCGGCATCGCGAAGTTCCTGCTCGGAAGCGTGGCACAAGGAGTTTTGCATGCCGCCGATCAAGATGTATTGACGATTCCGGCGCGGCGCGATTGATGATGTGGCCTGCGCATTCGCGAGCCTGTCGAACAGGGAGCCCGGCGCCGGGTTCTCAAACCTGATCATCTTCGCTTCATTCACGCATTACGAGGCCCATGAACAACGACGTGCTGCTGACAATCGTCATCGTGCTTCCGTTCGTCGGCAGCGTTCTCGCCGCCACATTCCGCCCCAACGCCCGCAACTCCGAGGCTTGGCTCGCCGGCGGCGTCGCGCTGATCTGCTTGCTGCTGACGGTCAGTGCCTATCCTTCGGTCGTCGACGGAGGCGTGATCCGCAGCGATGCGGAGTGGGTTCCGGCGCTCGGCCTCGGCTTTACGTTGCGCCTCGACGGCTTCGCCTGGATGTTCAGCGTGCTGGTGACCGCCATTGGCTTTCTCGTCGTTCTGTATGCTCGCTACTACATGTCGCCCAGCGACCCGGTGCCGCGCTTCTTCTCGTTGTTGCTCGCCTTCATGGGCAGCATGCTGGGGATCGTCATCGCCGGAAACCTGATCGTCCTGGTCTTCTTCTGGGAATTGACCAGCATCTTCTCCTTCCTGCTGATCGGTTATTGGCACGGCAACGCCGGGGCGCGCGACGGCGCCCGCATGGCGCTCATCGTTACCGGGCTGGGCGGCCTCGCTCTCCTGGCGGGCGTGATCCTGATAGGCGAAATCGTCGGCAGCTACGATCTCGACCGCGTCCTGGCCTCCGGCGAGACCATCCGTGCGCATCCGCTGTATCTGCCGGCGTTGGTTCTCGTCCTGCTCGGCACGCTGACCAAGAGCGCGCAATTTCCGTTCCACTTCTGGCTGCCCAACGCGATGGCAGCGCCCACCCCCGTCTCGGCGTTCCTGCACTCCGCGACAATGGTCAAGGCCGGCGTCTTCCTGCTGGCTCGCTTGTGGCCGGTCATGGCGGGAACGCCGGAATGGTTCTGGCTGCTCGGTCTCGCCGGCATGGCGTCGCTCCTCTTTGGAGCGTTCTTCGCGATCTTCCAGCATGATCTGAAGGGCCTGCTCGCCTTTTCGACGATCAGCCATCTCGGACTGATCGCCATGCTGCTCAGCCTCGGAAGTCCCCTCGGCGCGGTCGCCGCGATCTTCCACATGATGAACCACGCGACCTTCAAAGCCTCGCTGTTCATGGCGGCCGGCATCATCGACCACGAGACCGGCACGCGGGACATGAGGAAGCTGGGCGGGCTTTTCCGCTACATGCCGGAAACCGCCACCCTGGCCATGGTGGCAAGCGCCGCCATGGCCGGCGTGCCGCTGCTGAACGGCTTCCTCTCGAAGGAGATGTTCTTCGCCGAGGCCATCGAGACCCACGTCAACTCGGTGCTCGACACCTCGCAACCCTATGTCGCGATCCTGGCCAGCGCCTTCGCCGTCACCTACTCCCTTCGCTTCATCCATTCCGTCTTCTTCGGGCGCAAGCCAGCCGATTTGCCGAAGCAACCGCATGAGCCGCCGTTCTGGATGCGCGTACCAAGCATGTTCCTCGTGCTGGCCTGCCTGGTGGTCGGCATCGCGCCCGCAGCGACGGTGGGACCATACCTCTACACGGCAGTAGAGTCGGTGCTCGGCCAGAGGACGCCGAAGTTCAGCCTCGCTGTTTGGCACGGCTTCAATCTGCCGATGATCATGAGTGCGGTTGCACTCGTCGGAGGCGCCCTGCTTTATCTGGCGCTCCAGCACTATCTGCGGTCGAGCCCGGTGGGGCCGCCGCTGCTTCGGCTTGTCAGCGGCCGACGCCTGTTCGATCGCGGCCTTTTCGTGCTGTCCGTGAAATGGTCTCGAGCCGCGCAATCGGTGCTGGCGACGCGCCGCCTGCAGCCGCAGCTCACGATCCTGCTGCTGGCGGCGTTCATCGGCGGGCTCATCCCCTTCCTTCCCGCGGGCATGGCTCTGCAATGGCCCGGCTCGTCAGAGGTCGACCCGGCGATGGTTCTCGTCTGGCTGACGGGCAGCGTCTGTGCGATCGGGGCCGCCTACCAGGCGAAGTATCACCGACTGGTCGCGCTCATGCTGCTGGGCGGCGCCGGACTGGCAACCTGCATCACCTTCGCATGGTTCTCCGCCCCGGACCTTGCCTTGACTCAGCTGGTCGTCGAAGTCGTGACCACGATCCTGATCCTGCTCGGCCTGCGCTGGCTACCCAAGCGGTTCGAAGAGATGAACCTCGGACCAGCACCGTTCGCGACCCGGCTTCGCCGCTCGAAGGACGTTGCAATCGCCTTCATCGTCGGTGCCGGTCTGGCGACGCTCGCCTACGCGGTCATGGTGCTTCCGATGGGCGATACGGTCGGCAGCTTCTTTCTCGAGCGCGCGTATGCGGAAGGTGGCGGCCGAAACGTCGTGAACGTGATCCTCGTCGATTTTCGCGGATTCGACACGATGGGAGAGATCACGGTGCTGGGGGCGGTCGCTCTTGCCGTCTACGCGCTGTTGCGGCGCTTTCGGCCCGCACCCGACAGTATCGGCTCACCGATACAGCAGCGGCAACAGGACGCCTTCGACGAAGCCCAACCCGATCGCAAGCCCGGCGACACGCTCGGCGATTATCTCCGCGTGCCCGCGGTCATCATGCACTGGCTGTTCCCGGTCATCATCGTTCTGGCGCTGTACCTCTACATGCGCGGCCATGACCTGCCCGGCGGGGGCTTTTCCGCCGGTGTCGCCCTGGCGACGGCCTTCATTCTGCAGTATCTCGCCTCCGGCACGGTCTGGGTCGAGAACCGGCTGCGCATACTTCCGGTGAACTGGATCGGGCTCAGTCTTCTGCTCGCCGCAACAACCGGCATGGCATCCTGGTTGTTCGGCTATCCGTTCCTGACCTCACATTCGCGGTATGTCGAGCTGCCGCTGATAGGAGCCGTGCCGGTCTCCAGCGCGCTCATATTCGACCTCGGCGTCTTCGGCCTTGTGGTAGGGGCGACAGTACTGATGCTGATCGCCCTCGCCCACCAGTCAATCCGCAAATTGAGAGCCGCCCGAATGACGACAGCTCAAGCGTCCAGGTCGGAGCCATGATGGCCCTCCTGCTCGCACTCAGCATCGGCATCCTTGCCGGCTCGGGCGTATGGCTGCTCCTGCGGCCGCGCACCTACCAGGTCATCATCGGCCTTTCGCTGTGCTCGTATGCCGTCAATCTCTTCATCTTCAGCATGGGACGCCTGAGATCGGGCGCACCGCCGATCCTGTCGTCGCAGACCGGAAGCCTGGCGGACTATGCCGATCCGGTGCCACAGGCCCTGGTGCTCACGGCCATCGTCATTGGCTTCGCCACGACCGCGCTGTTCCTGGTCGTCCTGCTGGCCTCGCGCGGCCTGACCGGAACCGACCACGTCGACGGGCAGGAGCTGTGATGGGAAGCTGGGCGCATCATCTGATCATCGCTCCCATCGCGCTTCCGCTCGTAGCCGGTGCGTTGCTGGCCGTATACGACGAGCGACGGCAATTCCTGAAGGGCGTCATCAATCTCGTCTCCACGCTGACGACGCTCTGCATTGCGCTTGTGCTGCTGCAGGAGGCAGACACCTCCGGGACCGGCGTGTATCTCCTCGGCAACTGGCCAGCGCCGTTCGGCATCGTGCTGGTCCTGGACCGCCTGTCGGCCCTGATGCTCGTGCTCACCGCAATCCTTGCCTGCGCCTCTCTGATCTTCTCCCTTGCGCGGTGGCATACGGCCGGCGCACATTTCCACACACTCTTCCAGTTCCTGCTGATGGGAGTGAACGGCGCCTTCCTCACCGGCGACCTGTTCAATCTGTTCGTCTTCTTCGAGGTGATGCTGGCAGCCTCCTACGGCCTTCTCCTGCATGGTTCGGGCCCGCGGCGCGTTCAGGCCAGCCTGCACTACATTGCCGTAAACCTCGTCGCCTCCTTCTTTTTCCTCGTGGGCGTCAGCCTCGTCTACGGCGTCACCGGAACGCTGAACATGGCCGATCTCGCCCTGCGCATTCCCGGCTTGTCCTCTGGAAGCCGCATGCTTCTTGAGGCCGGTGCGGCGGTCCTCGGCATCGCCTTCCTCGTGAAGGCCGCCATGTGGCCCTTGAACTTCTGGCTGCTCAGCGCCTATCCCGCGGCCGCTGCCCCGGTGGCGGCGGTCTTTGCCGTGCTCAGCAAAGTCGGCGTCTACGTCCTGCTTCGCCTGTGTCCGATGCTCTTCGGAGCGACCGCCCAGGAGGCCGCCGGGTTCGGCCGCGACGTGTTGCTCGTCGGAGGTCTGGCGACGATCGGCTTCGGGACCCTGGGCGTCCTCGCCTCGCAAGCCATGGCTCGCATCGCGAGCTTCAGCCTGCTGGTGTCATCGGGAACGCTGCTGGCCGCCGTGGGCCTATCGGACAGTCATCTCACGGGCGGTGCCCTCTTCTATCTGGTGAGCTCGACTCTCACGATCGGCGCGCTCTTTCTGCTCATCGAACTGATCGAGAGAGGACAAAATCCCGGCGCCGACCTGATCGCTCTTACGGCGGAAACACTGGACGAGGACACGGCGGAAGAAGCACAGAGCAGCAACGCCGGCTTCTCCGGAACACCGGCCGTGCTCGGCGCCTGCTTCGTCGGCTGCGCGTTGCTGCTGATCGGTCTGCCGCCGTTTTCCGGCTTCGTTGCCAAGCTGGCCATGCTCGCTGCACTGTTCGCGCCCGCGGGACAAGCGGCCGCATCCGGCATCCCGGTCGCGAACTGGCTTTTCGTGACGCTTCTCCTCGTGTCGGGTCTCGCAGCCCTGCTGGCGCTGTCGCGGGTCGGCATTCGCGCCTTCTGGGCCCCTGTCGATGCGGTCGTTCCGCGTGTGCTCGTGGTCGAACTGGTGCCCGTCATCCTCCTGTTGCTGCTCACCCTCGGCCTCTCGATCAAGGGAGGGCCGGTGATGAGATACATGGAGGAAGCCGCGCGGGCTGTGCATGCGCCATCGTCCTACATCAACGACGTCATGATCGCCCCGCGGCTGCCGGCTGCCGGAGGTGGGCAATGACCCTGCTGCCTTATCCTCTGCTGACGGCATCGCTGCTGGCGATGTGGCTCCTGTTGAACGGAGTGTCCTTGGGGCATGTCGTGCTCGGCACGGCGATCGCGGTCGCGGCTTCAAACGTCACGGCCGCCCTTCAGCCCGCCAAGCCGCGGTTGAGACGATGGCATCTGCTGCCCAGGCTCGTGATGATCGTCCTGGCGGATATCTGGCGTTCGAACATCGCCGTCGCCCGATTGATCCTCCGCGCCGATCAGAGCCGGCGCCACTCGGGTTTCGTCATCGTGCCGCTGGAGCTTCGCGACCCGACCGGATTGGCAATTCTCTCCTGCATCGTCACCAGCACGCCCGGCACCGCGTGGGTGGAATACGATTCGGGCAACAACAAGCTGCTTCTCCACGTTTTCGACCTCGTCGACGAAGCGCATTGGATCGACCTCATCAAGCATCGATACGAACGCCTTCTCCTGGAGATATTCGCATGAGCTCAATAATCCTCTCCTGGTCGCTGCTGATCGCCCAGATCCTGCTCGGGATGGCCATGATCATTGCGTCGTTCCGCATGATCCGAGGTCCAAGGGCGCAGGATCGAATCCTTTCCCTCGATGCCCTCTACGTGAACGCCATGTTGCTGCTGCTGGTTTTTGGCATCGAGAGCGGAAGCACACTCTATTTCGAAGCGGCATTGATCATTTCCCTGCTTGGCTTCGTCGCCACCGTGGCGCTCGCGAAGTTTCTCATGCGCGGGGAGATCATCGAATGACGGGCGCAGAAAATCTGCCGGCTTGGGCCGCGCTTTTGACATCGTTTCTGGTTCTGCTCGGTGCCGGCTTCACGCTGGTCGGCGCGCTTGGGCTGCTGAGGCTGAAAACATTCTACGAACGCATGCACGCCCCCACGCTGGGAGCGACCTGGGGCGCCGGCGGGATCCTGCTCGGTTCAATCGTCCTGTTCTCGGTCCTGCAATCCCGGCCGGTGCTGCACGAAGCGCTCATCGCTGTGTTCGTGACGGTGACTACGCCCGTCACTCTCATGCTGCTCGCCCGTGCCGCCATCTATCGTGATCGCAGCGAAGGCGCCGACATACCAAGAGTCTGAACGAGCTGGAGCGGTCTCGGTGGTGCTTCTTTACGGCAGCGGAGGTCCTCGATGGCCACGCTGGGGCAAGCAGCCCGTCGCGCATCTGCGGCAAAATGCGACGCCCCGGGAC
>JAEZHS010000284.1 GCA_023436825.1 Pseudomonadota bacterium
CCGCGCCCGGGGGGGCCCCCGACCCGCATGCCCTCCTGCCAGGTCGAGTGACCCCAGCCTTTATAGCGAGGGTACTCGGCATCGGTGTAGCTCGAATCGTAGATCATGATGTCGGCGCCGCGGCACAGGTCGACGATCGACTTGTCGAGACCGTCGCCCTGCTGCTCGGTGTCGGTGATGTAGCAGATCGACTTGCCGCCATATTCGACGCGATAGCCTGTGGCGCCCTGCGGGTGGTTGAGCGGCGCGGTGCGCATTGTCATGTCGCCGCAGGCGAGCGTCTGCCCGCTCTTGAACTCGTTGAACTCGACGCGTGCCTGGAAGACTTCCAGGGAGACAGGATAGAGCGGCGCCTGCATCAGGTTGCTCACGACTTTCTTCAGGGTGTGTGGCGCCTGGAGATGGCCCGCCCACAGCCGGACAGAGTTGCGCTTCTCGAACAGCGGCGAAAAGAACGTAAGCCCGGTGATGTGGTCGAGATGGGTATGCGTGAAATAGATGTCGATGTCGATCGGTGCCTGGCGCGCCAGTTCCAGCCCCAGGGGCCGGATGCCTGTGCCGGCATCGAAGATCAGGCGACGGCCGCCGGCAGTGACTTCCAGGCACGACGTGTTGCCGCCGTAGCGCATGTATTCGGCGCCGGAGCAGGAAATCGAACCTCGGACCCCCCAAAACCGGACTTTTAGACCATTCGCCAATGCGACCTTCCTCGGCGCGCAGAGTCCACGGGTGGGCTGCCGTCGTCAACCGAGGCGCTCCGTGACCGGACGGGGCCTGCAAATTGGCAGCATTCTTGCGCGAGCCGCTGACAACCGGGCTTATCACGCTTTCTTGCACGGGGCGATCAATTCGGCAGTCGTGTGCGTTGCTTGCCAGCCGGTTCGGAGCAATACTTTTGTCATGGAAATCGAAAACCAAGCTGCCCATGCGATCGTCCAACCACCCATGCGCAAGGCGAAGTTCGCCATTGGCCAGGTGGTGAAGCATCGTATCTATCCGTTCCGCGGCGTCATTTTCGATGTCGACCCGGTGTTCGCCAATACCGAGGAGTGGCTGGCGTCGATTCCCGAGGAGATGCGCCCGCGCCGCGACCAGCCGTTCTATCACCTGCTGGCCGAGAACGCGCAGACCACCTATGTCGCCTATGTCTCCGAGCAGAACCTGCTGCCCGACGACACCGGCAAGCCGGTCTCGCATCCGCAGGTGCCGCAGTTTTTCAAGGAGCTGAAACGCGGCCACTACGTCTCCCGCGACCGCGCGATCCATTAGTCTTCGTCTTCCGGACGGCGCGCTTCCAGCGCGCTCATGATCGGAATCGGCCCGAGCTCCAGGCCCATGCACTAGCGGTTCGCGCAAGCCCCGCCTTTACAGGATTGTTTTCGACATAGTCGATCGTCCGCGCGAGATGGCCTTCATCTCGGCCGAGTCGAAATGGGGAAGATAGCCTCGCGAATGCCATCCTTTATGGGCCATGCTCATCACCGATTTTCGACACCTCATGAGCGCGCTGGAAGCGCGCGGTCCGGAAGACGAAGACGCTCAGTTCAGCGGGAACGGGAAGTACTTATCGTTGATCTTCTTGTAGGTTCCGTCGGACATCATCTCGCCGAACGCCTTGTTCAGCGCGTCGCGCAGCTTGACGTCTTCCTTGCGCAGGCCGGCAGAGACGCCGAGACCGAGCGTCTGGTTGTCCTTGATGTCCTGACCGACGATCTCGCAGCATTTGCCCTCGGCCTTCTGGCTCCATAGCCAGAGCTGCGTCTTGTCGCCGAACACCGCGTCGACCTCGTTCTTGGCCAGCGCATCGAGCGCTTCGGCGACGGTGTTGTAGCGCTTGAGCTGGGCGGAGCGGCGGAAGCTCTTGTCGGCCCAGTCGGCGTGGGTCGAATCCTTCTGGATGCCGATGCGCTTGTTGCGCAGCAGCGACGGCGGCCCGTCAAACGGCGCTCCCTTGGCGGCGATGAAGGCGCCGGGCGAGAGGTAGTAGCGGCGCGACAGGCCCATGCGCTTGCGCCGTTCGCTGGTCACTTCCATCGACGACATGATGACGTCGAACTTCTTGTCGATGAGGCCGGGGATCAGGTCGTCCCACTTGTAGGCGGCGAACTCGCACTCGGCCTTGATGCGCTGGCAGGCCTCCTGCGCCAGCTCCATCTCGAAGCCGGCCGGCATGCCCTTGAGGTCGAGGTAGTTGAACGGTGGATAGGCCGCTTCGGTCGCCACCGTGATCTTGAAGGCAGGCGGCGGGAACTTCGAGGCCGGCTTGGCCGGCGCAGCCGCCGGCTTGGGCGCCGGGGCCGCCGGCTTGGCGGACGGCTTGGGCGGCGTTTGCTGTTGCGGCGCCGTCTGCTGGGCGACGGCCGCGCCAGCCATCGCCGCGAACGCCAGGAGAACGACCAGAAGCCTCATGCGACCAGCCGCTCCAGCACGGCGTTCAGCCGCTGGCGGCCGGCGGGCGTGGCCTTGAGATGCGTGGCGTCGACTTCCAAGTAGCCAGCCTTGGTCAGCGGGGCGAGGCGCCGCTCGCCCAGCGCCGCCACGGGGTCGGCCCCGGTCATGGACGCGAACGTGGCCCGATCGATGCCCTCGGCCAGCCGCAGTCCCATCATTAACGCCTCCTCCACCAGATCCTGCCCGGCCACCAGGATCGTCTCCGCCGTCCCATGGGCGTCACGCTCGACCGCCTCCAGCCAGGCCTCCGGCCCGCTCGTCCGCCGGGTGGCGCGCTTGGCAGCACCTTCGGCAAACCGGCCATGGGCTCCCGGCCCGACGCCGACGTAATCCTGATACCGCCAATAGATCAAATTATGGCGGCAGGCGGCTCCGGGTCGGGCGTGGTTGGAAATCTCGTAAGCCGGCAGGCCGGCAGCCGCGAGCCGCTGCTGGGTCAATTCGAACATCGCCGCCGCCTCGTCCTCGGCCGGCAGGACGAAAGCACCGCGGGCATGGTCACTGAAGAAGCGCGTGCCGCGCTCGATGGTGAGTTGATAGAGCGACAGGTGCTCGCCGGCCAACGCCAGCGCCTGCTCGAGCTCATCCGCCCATGTCTGCTCGGTCTGGCCGGGCCGGGCATAGATAAGGTCGAAGGAATAGCGCGCGAAATGCCGGCGCGCCGTGGCGATGGCCTCGATCGCCTCGCCGGCGGAGTGTTCCCGGCCGAGGAACCGCAGCGATGACGCATCGAGCGCCTGCACGCCAAGCGACACGCGATTGACGCCGGCCTCGGCCAGCGCGGCGAAGCGAGCCGCTTCGACCGAGGTCGGATTGGCCTCCAGCGTGATCTCGAGGTCGGCCGACGTGTCCCACAAGGCCTTCACGCGCTCGATCACGGCGCCCACGGTCTCAGGCTGCATCAGCGAGGGCGTGCCGCCACCGAAGAACATCGTCTCGACGCGTCGCCCGGGCGCCTCGCGACTGGCGTGCTCCAGCTCCTTCAGCAGCGCATTGCGCCAGCGCGCCTGATCGACACCGTCGCGGACATGGGAATTGAAATCGCAGTAAGGACACTTCGACTTGCAGAACGGCCAATGAACGTAAACGCCCAAGGGCGCTTGCGTCGGCGCCGTCATCTGAAGCAGGCCTCCACGAGCATGCGGAAGGCGCGGCCGCGATGGCTGATCGCGTTCTTCTCGGCGTCGGTCATCTCCGCCGTCGTGCGCGTGTCGCCTTTCGGTTGGAAGCAGGGATCGTAGCCATGCCCGCCCGTGCCGCGCGGCGGCCAGACGATGCGCCCATCGAGCGTGCCATGCACCAGCTCGATGTGTTCGTCGGGCCAGGCCAGCGCCAGCACGCAATGGAAGGTGGCGCCGCGCGCGGCGTCGGTATCCGGCACCTTGCGTTTGGCCAGCTCGTCCTGGATTCGCTTCATGCCGACCATGGCGTCGCGCGTCGGCCCTTCCCAGTCGGCGGTGTAGAGACCGGGCTGGCCGTCCAGGCCCGCGACGCTGAGGCCTGAATCGTCGGCCAGTGCCGGCAAGCCGCTGGCGCGCGTCGCGGCCAGCGCTTTCAAGGTCGCGTTTTCCTCGAATGTCGTGCCGGTCTCCTCCGGCGCCGGCAAGCCCAGTTCGCCGGCTGACACGATCTCGACGCCGAAGCCGGACAGCATCGTCCGGATCTCGCCCGCCTTGCCGCGATTGTGGGTGGCCACAACCAGCTTGGGGCCGACGAAATGGCGGGGCATCAGGACCTACCGATCGCCAGGCGCTGCAGGCGCGTCAGCTCGCCGATACCTTTCTTTGCGAGCTCCATCAGGGCGATGAATTCCGGTTCGCTGAACGGCTTGTCCTCGGCCGTGCCTTGCACCTCGACGATGCCGCCCGAGCCGGTCAGCACGAAGTTGGCGTCGGCCTGCGCCTTGGAGTCTTCCGGATAGTCGAGGTCGAGCACCGGCGTGCCTTCCCACAGCCCACACGACACCGCCGCCACCTGGCCGGTGATCGGGCTGGCTGAAAGCTTGCCTTCCTTGATCAGGCGCTCGAAGGCGAAGTGCAGCGCCACCCAGGAGCCGGTGATGCTGGCGGTGCGCGTCCCGCCGTCGGCCTGCAGGACGTCGCAGTCGATGTTGATCTGCCGCTCGCCCATGGCGGTGAGATCGACCACGGCGCGCAGCGAGCGGCCAATCAGGCGCTGGATCTCCTGGGTGCGGCCCGACTGCTTGCCACGGGCCGCCTCGCGGTCGGTGCGGGTATGGGTCGAGCGCGGCAGCATGCCGTACTCCGCCGTCACCCAGCCGCGGCCGGTGTTGCGCATCCAGGGCGGCACCCGCTCATCGACCGAGGCAGTGCAGAGGACGTGGGTGTCGCCGAACCGGACCAGGCAGGATCCTTCCGCATGGCGCGAGAAGCCGGGTTCGAGG
>JAEZHS010000627.1 GCA_023436825.1 Pseudomonadota bacterium
ACCGGGCTCTGGATCTTGTCGGACGGATAGAGCTCTATGATCCGTTCCTCGACCAGCCTGATCAGCAGCGCCGTCCGGAACAGCCGGCGATAGATCGCTTCATCCTTCACAGACAGACGCTCCCCGGGCGGTGAACGGACAGTATTTTGGGCTGCCGACTGCTAACGGAGGCGGCGCCGTCTGGCAATCGCCTATCAGGGCGCCCCAAAGATCGCTCACGATGCTCAAAAGGCCCGGCTCTGGCCGCCGTCGACCGTGATATTGGCGCCGTTGACCAGGCTCGCCTCGGTCGAACACAGGAATGCCACGACGGCCGCCACCTCTTCAGGCGTGCCCAGCCGGCCCAGCGGATAGTCCTGATCGACCATGCGCCGGAAACCTTCGGGATCGCGCCGCTGCTCGTCCTCGAAACCGGTGCCTGGGATGTAAATGCCGCCGGGCGCCACCGAATTGAAGGTGACGCCGTCGCGCACCAGGTAGGCCATGGCAGACAGCGACTTCATGAGGCCGGTCTCGGCTGCCTTGGCCATGGTGAACCACGGCCGGCCAAAACCTTCCTTGCCGCCGTAGATCGAGGTGATGGTGACCACGCGACCCCACTTGCCGCGGCGCATGTGCGGCAGCGCGCGGCGGGTGAAGCGGACCGCCGCCATCGCATTCTTCTCGTAGACTTCGCCCCAGACCTTGAGGTCGGTGTCCTCGATGATCTCCTTGCCCCAGCGTCCGCCGCCGCCGACGTTGTTGACCAGGATCTGCACGCCGCCCCATTCGCGATCAACCACGTCCATCACGCGATCAGCGGCCTCCGGTTCGAGGAGGTCGGCGGCAACGGAGAGCAGCTTCACGCCATGAGGTTTTAGCTCGGCCATCGCCGCATCGAGGCGCTGTTGCGAACGTGAGCAGATGGCGACATGGCATCCTTCCGACGCCAGGCGCTTGGCCGTCGCCAGCCCGATGCCGTGACTGCCGCCAGTCACCAAAGCAAACTTCCCGGAGAGCCCGAGATCCATCTAAAGCGCACCCTGTTCATGGTCTTCCGGACCGCGAGCCTCCGGCTCGCTCAAGCTCATGAGCGAGCCGGAGGCTGGCGGTCCGGAAGAGCATAATCCGAGCATGACCTAGAACGGCCCCCGAAAGCGCCGCTCGTGGCTGAAGAAGTCCTCGCCGTCGAGATTGGCCGCCTCCAATCCCAGCATGTCCTCGACCGCGTGCACGATCGTCTTTGCGTTGGGATAGAACTCGTTCTCGAGCTCGCGCACCGTCGGCGCCGGCGTGTGGGCAAAGCCAATGCGCTTCACCGGAGCCTTGAGCCTGCCGAAGCACTTCTCGTTGATGCGCGCCGACAGTTCGGCACTGAACCCTGAGTCGACCCAGTCGCAATCGGCGATGATGCATCGGCCGGTGCGCTTCACCGACTCCACGATCAGGTCCTCGTCGAGCGGTGCGAGCGTACGCGGATCGACGATCTCCACCGAGACGCCGCGCTTGGCGAGGATGTCGGCCGCCAGCCGCGCCTCGACGTTCATCCACGACAGGCCGATCACGGTGACATCCTTGCCCGGCCGCAGGATGCGCCCGACGCCGAGCGGGATTTCATACGGCTCCTCGGGCACGTCCTCCTCGGCCCAGTAGAGCCAGCGGTGCTCGAAGCAGATCACCGGATTGTCATCGCGGATCGCGGCGGTCAGCATGCCCTTCATGTCCGACGGCGTCGTCGGCGCGATGACCTTGAGCCCCGGAATGTGGGTGAAGTTCGAGAACAGCGCCTTCGAATGCTGAGCACCCTGCCCCCAGCCGCGGCCGATCACGGCGCGCACCACCAGCGGCACCTTGAGCTTTCCGCCCGTCGAATACGTGTAGTTCGACACCATGTTGATGAGCTGATTGGTCGCCAGGATCATGAAGTCAACACGGATATGGATGTGGATCGGCCGCAGGCCGCGGATCGCGGCACCAAGGCCGAAGCCGGTCATGCAGTCTTCCGAGATCGGCGTGTCGAAGCAGCGCTCCTTGCCGAACTTCTCCGGAATCCCCTTGGTGGTGCCGAAGATCGACGACCAGGTCGGCACGCCGATGCCGTAGACGAAGACGCGGCTGTCGCGCTCCATCTCCTGCGTCATCGCCTCGCGGATGGCGCCGGCGTAATCAAGCTTTCTCATGGAACACACCTGCATGCAGCCGGTCCGGCGTGGGAATCGGGGCCTCGGACGCCCGCTTCACGCTCGCCTGGATGGCCTTGTCGATCTCGTCCTCCATCGCCGCGATGGCGCTTTCGGTCACCTGATGCTTGGCCAGCCGCGCGCGTTGCACCTTGAGGGCGTCACGGTCGATCCATTCGCGTTGGACCGTCGCGTGGTCGCGATAGCCCCAGTTCCAGTCCGTGCCGATACCGACATGCTCAAGATAGCGGCAGCACTTGATGTTGAGGAACGCAGGGCGCCCGTCGCGATGGGCCTTGGCCGCGGCTTGCTTGGCGAGCGCATAGACGCTCTCCACGTCCCCGCTGTCGTCGTCGTAGGTGTCGGCGCCGAACGGCGTGACGGCGTCGGACAGCGACTTCGACATCTGGCGCGCCTCGCGCGGCGTGTCGACGGCATAGCCGTTGTCCTCGCAGACAAAGATCACCGGAAGCTTGAAGAGCGCGGCGGCGTTGATGCTCTCCCAGAAGACGCCGGCGTCGGC
>JAEZHS010000729.1 GCA_023436825.1 Pseudomonadota bacterium
GTCCGGCGCAGCGGCAACTCGGGTCCGCTGGTGCCGGACACGGCCGTCTATCGCGTCCTCCTGACGGGAGCCGCTCCCTTGCCCGTCGCCGCCAGTCGCACGGTGGGCGAGGTCGTGATCGACGCACCGGCCCGCAGCTTCGTCGTTGCCCTCTATCGCCGCGCCGTCGCGGTGCTGATGCGCGAGGCGACACCGTAGACCTTCAGCCTGGGATCAATGCCCGGAGCGCGCCACTCCATGGCGCCCTTTATCATGCTCTTCCGGACCGCGAGCGTCCTCGCTCGCTCAAGCTCATGAGCGCGCCGGGAGGCGCGCGGTGCGGAAGACTATGACCATGAGCGGCAACGACGGAGCTTCGCTCCGTCGCGACTGGCGCGCTCCCGGCAATGAGTCAACCACCTATCACGCTCTAGGGATGATGCAGCCGCACCGGCTCGCGCGTCACCGTACGCCGCCCGCGCTTGTAGGCCATCAATACGGGCGCCACCGTGCGCAGGGCGGTCACTGGATCGGGCGCGTCGAGCATGACGAGATCGGCCGGCGCGCCGACCGTGATGCCGTAGTCCTTCAGACGCAGCAGCCGCGCAGCGGCGCAAGTCGTCATGTCCCAGGCGGCGCGTACCTCGGCGTCCGTGCCGCGCTGGGTGACGATCGCCTGCATGTTGACCTGGCGCAGCAGCTGGCCGTCGCCGAACGGCGTGAAGGGATTGAGGATGTTGTTCGAGGCGATCGAGCACAGCACGCCCTGTTCGGTGAGGCGATTGGCGTCGACGACATTGCGCGGCACGTTGTGGTCGGTATGGCGGCCGCCGAGGTAGAGGTCGGTCGCCGTCAGCACCGTGAGCGCGACGCCGGCATCGGCCATGCGCTTGGCCACCTTGTCCATGTCGGGCTGGCTCATGGATGCGAGCTTGGTCACGTGCCCGATCGCTACCCGGCCGCCCCAGCCGTATTTCTCGGTGAGCTCGCAGACCAGCAGCGTGTCGAGCTCGTCGGCCGAAGCGCCGCTGTCGAGATGCATGTCGATATCGACATCGAACTCGCGCGCCATCTCGAAGACGCGGCGGATCTGCGCCGGCCGATCGGTATCGTAGTTCGGCGCCGCACCGACCACGGTCGCTCCGTTCTTGAGCGCGCCGACCATCAGCTCGTCGGTCCCGGGATTGTTGGTCAATCCCTCCTGCGGCATGACGCAGATCTCCAGATCGATTGCCCAGCGATACCGGTCGATCAGCGCCCTGACGCCTTCGAGGCCGCGCAGCCCGATCTTGGGATCGACCTCGACATGGGTGCGCATGCGCGTGCAGCCGTGCGAAATGCACTTCTCGAGGGTGCCGGCGGCGCGTTCGATGACGTCCTCGACCGTGAAGGTG
Organism: Pseudomonadota bacterium; assembly: GCA_023436825.1. Next base: position 1,374 of record JAEZHS010000729.1, read on the forward strand.
TGCTTGACCGCGGAGACCCGCTCCATGGCCAGATGCGGGAAGCGCTTCTTTTCGTGCTCGCAGCGTCCCAGGATGCACGACTTCTCGAGATGGATGTGCGTCTCGACGAAGCCCGAGCAGACCAGCCGGTTGCCCGCCTGCGCCTGCTCCCTTGCGCGGCCGGCGAGCCCGCTGTCGATGGCGGCGATGCGTCCGTCCTTCACGCCGATGTCGACCGCCGGCTGATCCGGCTTGCTGTCGGGAAGGCGTGCGTCGCGTAGCAAAAGATCAAAATCCATCGCCGGCTCTCATTGCTGTTGTGCGGTATGCATGTTGCAATATGCATGCTGCCTTTCATAGCCTTTGAAGGATCGGCCATGCTGTCTCGCCGGCGTCTCGCAGTTCTGTCGTCACTGTCGCTCACGGCCCCCGCCGTCGCTTCGGCGCAGACGACCTGGCCATCGAAGCCGATCCGCTGGATCGTCAATTTCCCGCCGGCAGGCGCGGCCGACATCCTCTCGCGCACACTGGCCGAGCATTTCGGCAGCCGGCTCGGCCAGCCGATCGTCGTCGAGAACAAGCCCGGCGCCGGCGGCATGCTGGGCGCCGACATCGTCGCCAAGGCGAAGGGCGATGCGCACGTGGTCATGATGTCGAGTGCCGCGTCGCACGGCATCGGCCCGGTGCTTTACAAGGACGTGCCCTACGATCCGCTGGGCGATTTCACCCATATCCATCTGGTCGGGACGTTTCCCAGCGTGCTCGCCGTCAACGGCAACTCGACCATCACCACCGTCCAGCAGCTCATCGAGCTGGCGCGCGGCAAGCCCGGCGAGGTCACCTACGGTTCGGGCGGCAACGGCACGATGAATCATCTGGTGGGCCAGCTGCTGGCGCGGTCGGCCGGCGTGCAGTTGACCCACATCCCCTATCGCGGCTCGGCGCCGGCGATGAACGACCTCATGGGCGGCCAGATCGTGGCCTTGATGGAGAGCCTGCCGACGGCCATCGGCTACTTCAACTCGGGGCGCATGCGGCCGCTCGCCGTCAGCGAAGCGGAAAGATCCTCCTCTCTTCCCGACACCCCGACCTTCCGCGAAGCCGGCTTCCAGGATGTCGTGAGCACCAACTGGTTCGGCTTCTCGGCGGCCGCCGATATCCCGCGCGACGTCGCGCTGCGGTGGGAGAAGGAGATCGCGACGGCGCTGCAAAGCGGGCAGGTCCAGGAGGCTTTCGCCAAGATCGGCGTCAAGCCCGGCACGCTTGGAGCGGCGGGCTATACCGATCTCATCAAGAGCGAGCTCGGCCGCTGGAAGGAAGTCATTCGCGCCGGCAACATTCGCGTGGATTGACCGGGAGGAGCGATTGGCGATCGTACGCAAGCTTGCAGCGGGTTCCATTTCCGGCCATCCGTTGATCAGTAAGCTCAACCAGTCGATCGCGCTCGATGACGCCGACCTGGCGGCCCTCGGCGCGCTGCTGCAGCGCAAGGTCGTCGCCCACAAGGCCAAGGACATCATCGTCGAGGGCTACGAGTATCGCGTCCTGCATGTCGTCGAGAGCGGATTCGCCATCCGCTACAAGCTCCTCCACAGCGGCAAGCGGCAGATCGTGAATATCGTCATGCCCGGCGACATCATCGGCTTTCCGGCCTGCTTCTACGAGCATGCCGTCTTTTCCGTCACCGCCATCGGCGACATGAGCCTGCATCGCGTGCCGCTCGACGACTTCACCGATCTCTGCCTGGCGCGAGCCAACGTCTCCACGGCGCTTCTGTGGTTCGCCGCACGCGAGGCGGCGATCTACGCCGAGCACATCATCGATGCCGGGCGACGCGAGCCGCTCGAGCGGCTCGCCCATTTTCTCCTCGAGATGCTGACCCGCCTGCAGGCCGTCGGCGGCGCCTCGGAAACGTCCTTCGTCATGCCGCTGTCGCAGGAAGCCATTGGCGACCTCATCGGCCTCAGCGGGCCGCACGTCAATCGCATGCTCGCCGAACTGAAAAGGGAGGGGTTGATCGCCATGGACGGCCACGATGTGACCATCCTGGATCGCGCCGCGCTGCAGATCCTCGGAGAGTTCCGCCCGGCATATCTGGCGCGTACACCGATCCGGCCGTCGGGGCGCCGGCCGGCCTGACGATCGCGCATCGTCGCGTTCCATCCGGCTTCACCTGTTCCTCATGCTGCCGCGCGGTCTCTGCACGGATCGCGGCCACCGGCTGCCATCCGGCGCATTGCGCGGAAGCAATGCGGCCCGGCGGCTCGCCGGCCGCAATACCGGGCCACGATGGTGCCGGATTGATTCGGCAGAGGAGGGCGCCATGCTGTGTGATGCTTGCGCGATGATGGGCTACGCAACGGTGGCCATCGACGGAGAGGCCGGGACCGTGTGCGACCTGTTGTTCGACGACACGACGTGGCGATTGCGCTGGCTCGTGGTCAATACGCGCCGCTGGCTGCCTCGTCACGAGGTGCTGTTGCCGACCTCGGCCCTTGGCCGACCCGATCCGGTGCGCCGCCGGCTGCCTGTCCATCTCACGATGCGGCAGGTCGAGGACGGGCTGGCCGCGGAACGGCATCTGCCAGTGT
>JAEZHS010000751.1 GCA_023436825.1 Pseudomonadota bacterium
CTGGCCGAGGGCATGGCCCAGCGCTCGCTCGACATCGACGTGATCTGGGTCAACGGCTACGGCTGGCCGGTCTATCGCGGCGGCCCGATGTGGTGGGCCGACAACGTCGTGGGCCTCAAGAAGATCCACGACGCCCTGCTCAAGTACCGCGACGCCTCCGGCGACCCGTTCTGGGAGCCGGCGCCGCTGCTCAAGAAGCTGGTGCAGGAAGACAAGAAGTTCTCTACGGTTTGAACAACACCGCTGTCACCCCGAACGTCGCGAGGGGCCTTTCAGGCAACAGGAAAGGTCCCTCGCTCCGCCCGGGATGACAGTTATCGCAAATCAATGCCATGCCCCATCGGGCAGCAATTTCAAGGAGGAACACCATGGCTGATGCCGTCATCGTCTCAACCGCCCGCACGCCGATCGGCAAGGCCTTTCGCGGCGCCTTCAACGACACCCACGCCGCCGAGATGGGTGCGCATGTCATCAAGCACGCCGCCGAGCGCGCCAAGGTCGATCTCGCCGAAGTCGAGGACGTGATCCTGGGCTGTGCCGCGCCGGAGGGCACGCAGGGCTCCAACGTCGCCCGCGTCTCGGCGATGCGCGCCGGTGCTCCCGTCAGCGTCTCGGGCGTGACCGTGAACCGCTTCTGCTCGTCGGGCCTGCAGACCATCTCGATGGCCGCCCAGCGCGTGCTGGTCGACAAGGTGCCGGTGATGATCGCGGGCGGCCTCGAGTCCGTCTCGCTGATCCAGAGCCCGCCGGGTGGCAACAAGAACCGCCTGATCAATCCGTGGGTGCAGGAGCACGTGCCGGGCATCTATCACACCATGATCCAGACCGCCGACACGGTGGCCGCCCGCTACAACATCAGCCGCCAGTACCAGGACGAGTACTCGCTGCAGAGCCAGCTGCGCACCGCGGCGGCCCAGCAGGCCGGCAAGTTCGACGACGAGATCGTGCCGATGGAAACCACGATGCTGGTCACCGACAAGAACACCAACGAGGTGTCGAAGAAGACGGTGAAGCTCGCCAAGGACGAGGGCAACCGTCCCGACACGAACATCGAGGGCCTCGCCAAGCTGCAGCCGGTGATGGGCGCCGACAAGTGGATCACCGCGGGCAACGCCAGCCAGCTCTCCGACGGCGCCTCGGCCGCGGTCGTCATGAGCGATGCCGAGGCCGCCAAGCGCGGGCTGAAGCCGCTCGGCATCTACAAGGGCCTGGTCGTGGCCGGCTGCGAGCCCGACGAGATGGGCATCGGACCGGTCTACGCGATCCCCAAGCTGCTGAAGCGCTTCGGGCTCAAGATGGACGACATCGACCTGTGGGAACTGAACGAGGCCTTCGCCGTGCAGGTGCTGTACTGCCGCGACAAGCTCGGCATCCCCAACGACAAGCTGAACGTCAACGGCGGCTCGATCTCGATCGGCCATCCGTTCGGCATGACCGGCGCGCGCTGCACCGGCCACGCCCTGATCGAGGGCCGCCGCCGCAAGGCCAAGAACGTCGTCGTCACGATGTGCATCGGCGGCGGCATGGGCGCCGCCGGCCTGTTCGAGGTCGTACACTGAAGCCCCGGGCAGGCTCGGCGGCACCAACGACGCACGTGCTGCGTGCGTCGTTCAAGCCCAAGGTCTATCGCGAGATCGAAATCGAAGGCAGCAAGTCGCTCTCTGCGCTGGCAGAGGCGATCATCATGGCCTTCGATTTCGAGTTCGACCATGCATTCGGCTACTATAGCGACCTGAAGAACCCGTACAGCCACAAGGGCGAACGATATGAGCTGTTCGCCGACATGGAAGACGGGGACAGCGACGCCGGCAGCGTGGAGCGAACGACAGTGGCACAGGTCTTCGGCGTGCCCGGCAAGAAGATGCTGTTCGTGTTCGACTACGGCGATGACTGGCGCTTCCTGATCGAGGCGAAGGCGAATGGCGAGATGGCTCCCAAGACGCGTTATCCGCGCCTCGTGACGTCAGTCGGCAAGGCGCCCGAGCAATATCCCGACGATGACGAGGACTGAGGCGCCTTTGCATCTCGGGAGCTGACTGCGCCGGCTTCTCGTACTGTGGCGGTCGACGGCGTTCATGGCGAATGCCCCGGAGCCTATGTCGATCTAGCGCGCTGCCAACCGCTTTCTTTTTCCAGCCCCTTGGCATTCAGCCCCTGGACAATCCATCTAAGCTCTGACGGTGTGAGTTCGCTACGCTGCATTTCCTGCCACGTCGCTTCGATACCGTGAAGGAGTGCGGCACGAAACAGGCGCCGTACCGGAGCGTCGTTCGCAACATAGCTGAGCCACCGCAACGAAGGGCGGTCGCCGGAGACATGCTCGCCAACGGCTCGGGCATGATCGACATACCCGACGCAGCGTTGGTGAACACGACGAACGCCCTGCCCTCCTGGGGTTTGCCCAAGGTGAAAGCCGTGAAGGGGCCGTTGTCGCCGCCCCAGTGGAAGAACGTTCCGGCGCCGGGCTCCAGCCCCCAGCCAAGTCCCCACGCTACGCCGGTGGCAAGGTCCTCGGCGCTTGGCTCAAGGCACTGGATGCCAGGATGCTTCACCTCGACCTGAGGCGACAGCCAAACCCTTGACGTCTCGCTCCTAAGGCATGAGCCCGCCAGCACGGCCCGCAGGAAACGCGCGTAGTCTGCGGCGCAGGTCTGCAGCGACCATGCCGCATTGGCCTCGGCGGGCTTGTTGTCGAGCGCAGGCATGCCGAAGGCATCGTGCGGCCGCGCCCTGTTGTCGTCGAAGCGAGGCCTCCAGATGAAGCTCGTGCGTTCCATGGAAAGCGGTTCGAGCACCAGACGCGTCACCAGGGCTTCGAGACTTTCGCCCGTGACGGCTTCGATGGCACGCTGAAGATAGAGATAGCCCTCACCGGAGTAGCTGAAGCGCTCGCCCGGCTGGAACCAGTACGCAACGGATAGTCGGCATTTCGCCAATTTGGCAGGCCACCGCTGTGGCTCAGGAGATGGCGAACGGTAATCGACTTCGATCGGTCATCACCCCGCAGGTAACCCGGAAGGCACTCCTCGATCCGACTGTCCAGACCCAACTGGCCGCGGTCGACCAGCTGCAACACGACATAGGCGAAGACCGGCTTGCTGAGCGACGCCGCATCGAACACCGTGAACTCGTCGACCGGCGCTGCGGTCGACCCGCGGCGCGCGCCGCCGTTCACGAAGCAGTCGGTGCGGTTGTCCTCCACGAGCGCCGCCGCCGCGCCCGGCACACCCGCTTCTTCAAGCAGGCGCAGAAACGCATGCTTCCACGAAGGCATGCCCCCACGTGCCCCGGCCTGCAGGGTCCGTCAAGCAGGGTGCTGACCGCTCAACGCCGCCTCCAGCAAGACCAGGCGGTCGTTGCCCCAGAACATCTGCTGCCCGAAGAAGAAGGTCGGCACGCCGAACGCGCCGCGTTTGCTGGCCTCATCGAGCAAGGCGTCGTGCCTTGCGCGCGTCTCCGGCGCCACGAGATCGCGTCGGAAAGCGACCTCGTCCAGCCCCAGGTGGCTGGCAAGGCCCGCGATCGCCGCATCATCGATCACCACGCCATCGACGAAGATCAGCCGTTGCAGCAGGCGGCAGCACGGCACCAGCGCCCCCTGCGCGTCGGCCGCCAGGCACGCCACCGCCAGCACGTCGGGATCGACGCGAAACGCGACCGGCTCCCTGAACGGGATCCCGTAGTACGCCGCCCAGCACTTGGCATCGTACTCGCGATAGCGCCAGTCGTACTGGCCTGAGAGCGGCTCGCCGCGGAACGGGTTGCCGCCACGGCGGTCCATCAGCGCGCCGCTGGCGATCGGCTTCCACACGAAGCGGCAGCCGTAGGTTTTCTCGATTCGCTCGACCTGGCTCGCCGCCAGGTAGGAGTAGCGGCTGCCGAGCCCGAAATAGAAATCGACCGTGCGCATCAGCGCCGGTTGCGGCGCAGATCCTCCTCGTCCTTCCACATCAGGAACTGCGGGCCGAGGTCGGAGATCTTGGGGGCGCCCATCTGCGCCATGCTGATGTCGATCTCGCGGCGGAAGATGTTGAGCGCCATCTTGGCGCCCGGGATGCCACCCGCGGTCACGCCGTAGAGGGTCGGCCGGCCGACGAACACGAACTTGGCGCCCATGCAGATCGCGATCAGCGCGTCGAGGCCGCGGCGGACACCGCCGTCCAGCATCAGGGTCATCTTGTCGCCGACGGCGCTGTTGATCGCCGGCAGCACTTCCAGCGGCGAAGGCGCATTGTCGAGCTGGCGCGCGCCATGGTTCGACACCATCAGGCCGTCGACGCCCAGCGAATGGGCACGAATCGCGTCGTCGGGATGCATGATCCCCTTCAGCACGAAATTGCCCTTCCACAGTTCGCGATAGCGCTCGACATGCTTCCAAGTCATGGGCGCACGGTTCTGATAGCCGACGAGATCGGCGATCTTGTCCGCGTCGGCCCCGGATCCGGCGTACTTCGCCCAGTTGTCGAAATAGGGCGTGCCGTGCTTCATCCATTCCATCATCCAGGCCGGATGCATGAGCGCTTCGAACTTGGTCTTCCAGGTCAGCTTGAGCGGCCGGCCCCAGCCATTGCGCGTGTTGCGCTCGCGGTTGGATCCCTCGGGCACGTCGACGGTAAATACCAGGGTCTTCAGACCGGCATCGCCCGCGCGCTTGATCATGTCCTCGGAGATCGCCTGGTCCTTGGCCGAATAGAGCTGGTACCAACCGTGGTCGGGGGCGAGCTTGCCGAGATCCTCGATCGAGCCGGTGCTCGAGCCCGACATGATGAAGGGCACGTTGGCGTCACGGGCGGCCTCGGCCAGCATCAGGTCGGCGCCGCGGCGGAACAGGCCGGCGATCCCGGTCGGCGCGATTCCGATCACGCTGGAATAGGTCCGCCCGAACAGGGTCGTCGACTGGTCGCGCACCGAGACGTCGACCAGGTAGCGCGGCACGATGCGCGCCTTGCGAAAGGCTTGCTCGTTGGTGACCAGCCCGACCTCGTCGTCGGTGCCGCCTTCGATGAAGTCATAGGCGATCTTGGGCAGCCGCTTCTTGGCGAGCTTGCGCAGATCTTCGATGTTGACGACGCCCTGCATGCGTTTCACTCCCGTTACGGCCGATATTACGGTCTTTGCCGCCGTCTGCCAGCGGTGTTAGACGAGCCGCCATGCAGATCAGGCACGCAAAAGCCGGCGACGAGGCCCAGTTGGCCCTCCTCCTGGAGGACCATGAACGGCACTACGGCAATCCGGTACGCGCGGGGGCGGGCGCCGAAGGTGCCGCCTTCCTGCTCGATCCGGCGTGCGGCACGCTCTGCCTGGTGGCCGACGAGGGCGGCAAGCTGGCGGGTTTCGCCATCCTCAACCCCTACTTCCCCGGACCGCTGCTGACGCACGGCCTCTATCTCAAGGAGCTCTACGTCGCCGCTTCCGCTCGCTCTGCGGGTGTTGGCGAGAAGCTGATCGAGGCCATTCGTGCGCTGGCCAAAAGCCGCGGCGACACCCGCGTCCTGTGGACGACCGGCGAGGACAATGCCGGCGCGCAACGATTCTATGACCGTCTGGGCATGCGTCGCGAGAAAAAGGTCTACTATGTGATGGACGTGTAAGTTAGCGTCTCCTCCGAGGAGGATTCGTGATGGAATTGAGCGACCAACAGCTTGAACAGTTCGATCGCGACGGTTTCCTGGTCTTTCCGGACCTCTTTGCCCGCAGCGAGGTCGCGGTACTGCGCCGCGAGGTGGCGCGGCTCAGTCAGGTGGAAAGCGAGGAGGTCGTGCGCGAGCATACCGGCGGCGTGCGCACCATCTTCCGCGTACACGAAAATGACGGCGCGACCCGCTCCCAGCCGTTCCGCGCCTTGGTCCGTACGCCGCGCCTGCTACGACCGGTACAGCAGGTGCTGAAGGACGACTCGGTCTACGTCTATCACACCAAGATCAACACCAAGCCCGCCATCGAGGGCACGGTATGGCAGTGGCATCAGGACTACGGCTCGTGGATGCGCGACGGCTGCGCGCGGCCCGACATGGCGACCGTCAACGTGATGATGACCGACACCACCGAGATGGGCGGCGCCCTCTACCTCATCCCGGGCAGCCACAAGCTCGGCCGCATCGAGCCGGTGTGGGACGAATCGACCTCCTACAAGTTCTGGGCGATGCCCAGGCAGCGCATGATCGATATCCTGAAAAACTCGCCCGAGCCGGTCGCCGTCACCGGACGCGCCGGCACCTGCGTGCTGTTCCATTGCAACGTGCTGCACGCCTCCGGACACAATCTCTCGGCCGAGGACCGCTGGCACATCTACGTCTCGTGCAACACCGTCGCCAACAAGCCGCGGCTCTCCGACAATCCCCGTCCCGACTGGGTGGTGTCGCGCAATTGGCATGCGCTGCCGCTCGAGGCCGACGACGGCGTGCTGAAGGCGGCGTGAGCGCCGCCGTCAACGTCCGTCGTGCCGGGGCTGGCGATCGCGCGGTACTGGCGCGGCTGTTGTCCGACATGCAGGCGCATTACGGCTCGCCCGATCCACCGGGCGGCGCCGACAGGGTCGCGGGCCTATTGACTCGCGACGGCGAGCGCCTGCCCTTCGCCCTGCTCGCCGAGCACAACGGCAAGACGCTGGGCTTCGCCACCCTGAGTCCGGTCCTCTATGGCGGTGCCTTCCAGTGGCTGCTGTTCCTGAAGGATCTCTATGTCACCGAGCAGGCACGCGGGCTGGGCATCGGCCGCGCGTTGCTGGTGGCGATGGCGCGCATCGCCGTCGCCGAGGACTACTGCCGCATCGACTGGACGACCGACGCCGCTAACGAGAGCGCGCAACGCCTCTACGATCGGCTCGGCATTCCCCGCCACGCCAAGCCATTTTACCGCCTGTCCGGCGAGGATCTCAGAAAGTTCGCTGAAGAATGAGCCTGATCCTCCATCACTACGACTTCTCGAACTTCGCCGAGAAGGCCCGCCTGTTGCTGGGCTTCAAGCGGCTGGCGTGGCTGAGCGTCGAGCAGCCGCCGATCCTGCCCAAGCCCGACCTGACGCCGCTGACGGGCGGCTATCGCCGTATCCCGGTGCTGCAGGACGGCGCCGATCTCTGGTGCGACACGCGCCTGATCGCCCGCGAGCTGGAGCGGCGCGTGCCCTCGCCGACCCTGTTTCCGGAAAGGACGCGCGGGTTCGCCGACGCCATCGCCTGGTGGGCCGAGCACCAGTTCATGAGGCCAGTAGCGCTGTTCGTATCGGGCATCAACGCCGACCACATGCCGACCGGCCTGCACGAGGATCGCGCCCGCCTGCACGGCCTGCCGCCACCCTCGATCGAGGCGGTGCGCAGGGCGGCGACGCGAAACCTCCATCTCGTGCGCCCGCAGATCGCCTGGCTCGCCGACATGCTGCAGGATGGCCGGCCGTTCCTGATGGGCGGCACGCCGTGCATCGCCGACTTCGCCGCCTATCATGTCGTGTGGTTCTTCAAGGGCCGGCATATCGATTGCCGGCAGGAGCTTGCGCCCTACCCGCGCCTGCTCGCCTGGCGCGACCGCATGGCGGCGATCGGGCATGGCCAGCGCACCGAAATCGACCCCGCCGAGGCGCTCGACGTCGCGCGTGACGCCGAACCGGCGAAACCGCGGCCGTCGCAGCCACAGGACGGCGACCCGCAGCCGGGCGAAACGGCCCGCGTGCGCCCAGGCGACAACGCCAAGGACTGGGTCGAGGGCGAAGTGAGCTTCATCGACGCCCACGAAATCGTGCTGCTGCGCCATGATCCGCGCGTCGGCCGTGTCGCCGTGCACTTTCCACGGCTGGGCTACGACTGGCGCCGCGTTTAGGCGCTCATGCTCTTCCGGACCGCGAGCGTCCTCGCTCGCTCATGCTCATGAGCGCGCGAGGAAGGTCGCGTCAGACACGACCCAGCGCGCGGTCCGGAAGACTATGACCTGAACCGTCCAATCCCCAACCCGTCCAGCGGGACGTTCGTCGCGCCGGTCGCGACCAGCTCGGCCATCACCGCGCCGGTGGCGGGGCCGAGCTGGAAGCCATGGGCGGAGAAACCGAACTGGTGGAACACGCCCTCCGAGGTACTGCTCGGGCCGACGACGGGAATCTCGTCGGGCATGCGCGCCTCGATGCCCGCCCAGGCGCGCACGATGGTGGCCTCGCGCATCACCGGGAACAGCTCCCACACGGTGCGCGCGCTGGTCGCGAGCTTGCTCCAGTCGAGCACGGTGCGGTTCTCGTCGCGATAGGGCATCGCGAGATGGCCGCCGCCGATCACCACTGTGCCGTTGGCGAGCTGCTTGAAGGAGAGCTTGCGGCCGCGCAGGATCACCACCGGGTCGATGAAGGGCGGCACGCGGCTCGACACCATCAGCATCGGCGCGATCACCTCCAGCGGCACCGGCTCGCCGAGTTGCGCGGCGATGCGATCGGCCCAGGCACCGGCCGCATTCACCACCTTGGGCGCCTCGATCGGCCCGTCGCTGGTCTCGACGCGCCACACCGAACCGCTGCGCGCGAGGCCGGTCACCCTCACCCCTTCGATCACCTCGGCGCCGCGCTCGACGGCACGGCGGCGGAACGCCTGGGTGGTGCGGAAGGGATCGGCGGCACCGTCGCGGCGCGAGACCACGCCGCCCGGGCAGTGTTCGGACACCGCCGGCACCAGGCGCTTCAGCTCGGTGCGGTCGATCAGCTCTTCGTGAGTAAACCCTTTCAACCGCAGGTCGTCGACGCGGGCGCGGAAGCTCGCCAGTTCCTGCTCGCTCTCGGCCACCAGCACGGTGCCGTAGCTCGAGAAGCCGCAATCGTCGCCGACCAGCTCCTCGATGTTCTCCCAGATCGCCATGGAGGAGATCGACAGCGGGATCTCGGCGATGTGGCGCGCGAGCTGGCGCACGCCGCCGGCATTGACGCCCGAAGCGTGGCGGCCGGCGTAATCCTTCTCCAACAGGATCGGCTTCAACCCACGCAGAGCGAGATGCAGCGCCGTCGAGCAGCCATGCAGGCCCCCGCCGATGACCACGACGTCGGCGGTGCGGGCGCTCATTGGACAGCGGGCCTCCAGGCCCGCTCATTTTCTTTCGGACCACGCGCTGGGTTGCGTCTGACGCGACCTTCCCGCACGCTCATGATCATGAGGCGCGCGAGGACGCGCGCGGTCCAGAAGAGCATGAACATGAGCGGGCCTGGAGGCCCGCGGTCCACAGAAAACACGTTACCGCTCCACCGCCTTGCGCTCGGCTTCGCTGATCGGCAGCGAGGCGAGTTCGGCGAGCGTGATCGGCTTCACCGGTGGACGCAGGCGGTAGTAGCCGACCTCGGCCGGCGTCGACTTGCGTTGCGCGGCGATGAGCTCGGTGACGGTGAGGCCGCACAAGCGGCCCTGGCACGGCCCCATGCCGCAGCGCAGGAACGCCTTCATCTGGTTGGGCCCCTCGCAGCCCATGTCCGCGGTCGAACGGACCTGCGCCGCCGTGACTTCCTCGCAGCGGCAGACCAGCGTGTCGCCTTGGGGCTGGCGGAAGGACTCCGCCGGGCGGTTCAACCAGTCGAGGAAGGCGCGGCCCCTCTCCTCTCGCTGCAGGCGCTGGCGCACGCTCTGCGCATCGGGCAGATGGGCGTCTGTG
>JAEZHS010000029.1 GCA_023436825.1 Pseudomonadota bacterium
ATGGGGAGGTGGCCCGAAGGGCCGGAGGGGTCATGAGCATCAGTCGTGGTGTTTATGACCCCTCCGTCCGCGAAGGCGCGGACACCTCCCCGCGCAGCGCGCACGGGGGCGGTGGCTCTCCGCGCTATCCGTCGCTGTTGGAGATCAACACGCGGGTCTGGCTTCGCCGGCTGTCGCGCGAGGCCGGCAGTCCGCTGACGCTGGCAGACATCGGCGACGCCGCGCTCGACGCCATCGCGCGCCGCGGCGTCGCCGGGGTGTGGCTGCTCGGTGTGTGGCGGACCGGCGCGGCCAGCCGGGCCGTGTCGCGCAGCAACCCCGCCTGGCGTGCTGGGTTCGAGGCCGCGCTGCCCGATCTCGGCGACGAGGACATCTGCGGATCGGGCTTTGCGGTCGGCGCCTACGAAGTCGACGCCGGGCTGGGGGGAGCAGGGGCCTTGGCCGCGTTGCGTGCCCGGCTCGCCGCGCGCGGCCTGCGGCTGATGCTCGATTTCGTGCCCAACCACACGGCGCTGGATCATCCCTGGCTCGCGAGCCGCAGCGATTTCTACGTCGAGGGCGACGAGCAGGCGTTGACGGCGGCGCCGCAAAATTACTGTCGGCGCGAGACCGACCGCGGCCTGCGCGTCCTCGCCCACGGCCGCGATCCGAACTATCCCGGCTGGCCCGATACGCTGCAGCTCGACTACGCCAACCCCGGCCTGCAGGCCGCGCAGACCGCGGAACTGCTCGCGATCGCCGGGCAGTGCGACGGCGTGCGCTGCGACATGGCGATGCTCGTCCTGCCGGAGATCTTCCGGCGGACCTGGGGACTGGCGGCCGCGCCGTTCTGGCCGGCGGCCATTGCCGCCGTGCGCCGGGTGCGTCCCGACTTCACCTTCCTGGCCGAGGCTTACTGGGACCTGGAATGGGAGCTTCAGCAGCAAGGCTTCGACTACTGCTACGACAAGCGCCTGTACGATCGCCTGCGCAGCGGCGATGCCGGCAGCCTGCGCGCCCATCTGGTCGCGGGCCTCGACTATCAGGATCGGCTGGCGCGGTTCCTCGAGAACCACGACGAACCTCGTGCAATGGCGACTTTCCCCTGGCCGCGGCATCAAGCGGCCGCCGTGGTGTCGTATTTCGCGCCGGGGATGCGCTTCTTCCACCAGGGCCAGTTCGAGGGCGCGCGCATCCATCTGCCGGTGCATCTCTGCCGCGGCCCCGTCGAGCCCCGCGATGCGGCCGTCGCGGCCTTCTACGACAGGCTGCTCGCCACGATCCGGGGCGACGGCTTTCGCAATGGCGACTGGTCGCTGATCGAGCCTCAGCCGGCGTGGCAGGGCAATCCGACCTGGCAGGACTTCGCCGTTTATGGCTGGCGCGCGGCGGGCGAGCCGAGCCATGTCGTCGTCGTCAACTTTTCGGATCATCAGGCGCAATGCCGCCTGCGCCTGCCGTTCGCCGGAGTGACGGGTGGCCGCTGGCGGCTCGTCGATGCGTTGGGAAGCGAAATCTACGAGCGCGAGGGTCGTGAGCTCAGCGATCCGGGCCTGTACATCGATCTCGCCGCCTGGCGCTATAACGTCTTCCGCCTGGAAGCGATCGGCTGAAGGAATCGCGTCGTTTTTCAGGCAGTCGAAGGGCCAAAGAAGGCGGCCACCGCCGATTGATCACTGCCGTTTGCGTGAGCGAAAGGTATAAACTCAGGCGAAGCAATGACCGCGCGTTCCCTGGACGGTTGGCCACGTTGGTTGGCCGCGCTGCTGATGGGCCTGCTGCTGATCCTGGCCCTGCTGATCGCCTCGTGGTTCCTGCGCGCCTGCGCTCCGGTCGAGCCGTCGACCAGGCTCACCATGCACGAGACGCCGGCGCCGCCGCCACCCGAGGCGCCGCCGGATCCCACGCCGATCCTGAAGGCCTCGCTCGACGATGCCGAGGCCGACGGCAAGCGGCTGGCGGCCGAGCTCGCGGCGCTCGAGGGCGACATCAGGAAGAAGGTGGCGCTGTGCAAGCCGGTCGAGACGCCCAAGCCCGTCGAGCCGCCAAAGCCGCCGCCTGTTGCCAAGGCGCCACCGCCACCGCCGTTGCCGGCCGACCGCTGGGCGAGCAAGGATCTCGGCATGCTGCAGGGTTGCTGGCGCCTCGGCCACGACACGCAGGGCAGCATCGGCATCGGCGGCCGCTCCGAACGCTGCGCCGTGAAGGCGGGCCGCATCTGCTTCGGCGCGAACGGTGGCGGCGAGCGGCAGTCGACGGCGGTGTGCCCGGCCACCGGCACCATCACCTGCGCCGCGCCCATCACCGCTCGCTTCGGCAACGACAACACGCTCGGTACGACCCAGCCTGCCGTGCAGTGCAATCCGGGGCAGGCGAGCTGGACCGGCCCGCCCAACAGCCTGACCTGCCGGCGCGTCAGCGACACGCTGGCGCTCTGCCGCGACCGGCTGAACTTCGAGTACGAGTTCCGGCGGGAATAGCCCGCGTATGGCGCGACAATCTAGTTGAGAACGGCGCGGCAATCAGAATGAGAAGCGGCAGCCGTGGCCGCGCGTCGCTTCGCGATTCTGGCAAACACTGCGGTCGGGGACAAGCCACGATGATGACTGGCAGCCAAGATCGCGGGAGCGTTCCCTTTTGCCCGCCGTTTGTGTTTGGTCGCGACCGGCGGGAGGACGGGCGATGCGGGGATCCCTCGGGGAGAAGATCAACCAGGGCGGCACGGCGGACATCCACGTCTGGGCGCCAGGTCAGGTCGTAAAACTGTTCAAGCAAGGTTTCCCGCCGCGGCTCGGCCAGCAGGAGGCGCGGATGACCCAGGCAGTCTTCGCCGCCGGCGTGCCTGCGCCGGAGGTATTCGGCGAGGTGACGCTCGACGGACGCTTCGGCATCGTGCTCGGGCGCCTCGACGGACCGACACTGCTGCAGGTCACGCGCAGCGGCGCCGTGACGTTCGCCCAGACGGGTGCGATCCTTGCGTCCCTCGGCCTGTCCGTTCACACGATGTCGCCGCCGCCGCAGGCCTTCCATCTGCGCGGCTGGATGGACACCGCCTTCAGGCTCTCGGGCGACATCGTGCCCCAGCACATCGCCTCCGGCATCCTCGCGCTGATCGACCGCCTGCAGCAGCCGGGGGACGGGCTGTGCCATGGCGACATCCACCCTGAAAACGTGATCATGACGGCGAACGGTCCGCGGCTGATCGACTGGACATTTTCGATCCGCGCGCCTGCGGCCCTCGATCATGGGCTCACTCATATCAGCCTCACCGAGTTTGCCCTCGACGTCACCGACAATCCGCAGCGGCCGCTTGCCGTCAATGGGGCCGCGCAATCCGAGTACGCGCGGCTGTCCGGCAAGCCGGTAGCGGCGCTGAGGCAAGCGATGGAGACCTGGCTGCCGATCGCGATCGTCCGCTATTTCCTGCTTATGGGCGGGCCGACAACCGAGCGATGGCGGCGCATGATGCAGCGCGCCGAATCGGCCCTGCGCCCGCAGGATTGAATCCTTCATCGCGCGCGTGGCCGTCGATGCGGCTGCGGGTCAAGAGCGGTAGTCGAATAGCGCCAGCGCAGTCTTTCATGCGTGGGCTGGATCAGGGCATATCGCGAAAGCCCGAGAGGATGACATTCCTGCCAGGAGATCTGAGGATGGAGACACGTACGATTGCCTACAATTGTGATGGGACCAGGCTCGCAGGCTATTTTGCCGACAGTGCACCGCACACGGAGAAGCCGGCAATTCTGGTCGCGCACGAGGCATTCGGGATGAATGAACACATACGCGGACGAACAAGACGCCTGGCCGAGCTTGGCTATGCGGCGTTCGCCCTCGATATGTACGGCGTCGAGGGGTTTTCGCTATCCGAAGCGGTGAGACGCCATATCGAGTTGATGTCTGCGCCGGGACTGATGTACGCCCGAGCAAGCGCTGCGCTCAGGCTCCTGGCGACTCTGCCTGGAGTCGATCGCGCGCGGATGGCCGCGATCGGCTTTTGCCAAGGAGGAATCACCGCTCTCGAGCTCGCACGCGGTGGGGCGCCGATTCGGTGCGCTGTCGGCTTTCATCCCGGCTTGAAGCGTCCCGCAGGAAGCCTGGACAAACAGATTCACGCGAAGGTCCTGATGATGATCGGCGACCAGGATCCCGATGTGCAAGCGGAGGACAGGGCCGGCTTTGCGGCAGAAATGGAGAGAAAGAAGGTGGACTGGCAGCTTCACCTCTTCGGTGCCGTCGGGCATGCCTACACCAACCCCGACATCGATCGGCTGAACCTGCCCGGCTACGGCTACGATCCCGTTGCAGACAAGCGGTCGTGGATGATGATGCTCGCGCTTATCGAGGAGGTGTTCGCGGCGCCCGCCACCGACAAGGCCTGCCCGGCCTTGCCGCGCCACGGCGGGGATGCATCGGGCGGCCGACCGGCGTAGCCTCACGACGGACCGGAGTCGGAGCGGGCGAAATGGACGTTCGTAGCTGGCTTGAAAGACTGGGCCTCGGCCAATACGCGGATGCCTTCGTCTCCAATCACATCGATGACCGGCTGCTGCGCGGGCTTTCGTCCGACGACCTGCGCGAGCTCGGTGTCGCCTCGCTCGGCCATCGCAAGCGGCTGCTGGAGGCCATCGCGAGCCTGAAGGACGCGGGACCACCCGGCGCGCAGGAGGCGGAGCGTCGGCGCGTAGCGGTGCTGTTCGCCGATCTCTGCGGCTTTACGGAGCTTTCGGGCGAGCTCGGCGCCGAGGAAATACGCCGTATCGTCGACCGTTTCCTCACGCGGGCGGACGCGTTGATCGTCGAGCATGGCGGCTCGGTCGACAAGCACATTGGCGATGCGACGATGGCGGTGTTCGGCGCTCCTGTGGCGCATGAGAACGATCCGTTGCGCGCCGTTGCCGCGGCCGATGCTATTCAGCGGGCGATGCCGGCCCTTTCGGCCGATCTCGGCCGGCCTGTGGCGCTGCCGCTCCTCGCCCATATCGGTATTGCCCTGGGGGAGGTCGTGGCCGGTGAGGTCGGCGGCGCGGTGCGCCGCGCCTACACCGTGCTGGGCTAGACGGTGAACCTCGCCGCCCGCATCGTCGCCGAGGCGAAGCCGGGCGAGACCGTGTTGGACGACTCGGCGTGGCGTGCCGTTTCGGACCGGGTGCGCGGCACGCCTCTCGGCGAGCGTTCGCTCAAGGGCATCGCGGCGCCGCAGCGCCTATGGCGCCTCGAAGGCTTGCGTGACGTGGCGACGACGGGCCGACTTCCGTTCGTCGGCCGCGAGATCGAGCTCGCGCAGATATCGGCCGTGCTGGCGGCGCCGCGGCGAGGGGCATTGCTGCATCTGCGCGGCGAGGCCGGCATCGGCAAGAGCCGCGTGCTGGCCGAGGGCCTGATGGAAGC
>JAEZHS010000040.1 GCA_023436825.1 Pseudomonadota bacterium
TTTTCATCCCGACCCGGGTGGCCCCCGCTGCGCTGGGTGGGACCTTTCCTGTTGCCTCAAAGGTCCCTCGCTGCGCTCGGGATGACAGTTGTGGTGGCTCACCGGACGTGCGTCAAAACAAGAAATACCGCTGCGCCATGGGCAGCACCTCGGCCGGCTCGCAGGTCAGAAGCTCGCCATCGGCCCTCACCTCGTAGGTCTCGGGGTCGACCTCGATCCTGGGACACAGCGCGTTGTGCACCATATCCTTCTTGCCGATCTTGCGCGTGCCCTCAACGGGCAGCAGCGGACGGCTCAGGCCCCACTTCTTCGCCACGCCCTTGGCGATGGCGGCCTGCGACACGAACAGCGCCGGGCTCGTCACCAGGCTCCGGCCCAGCGCGCCGAACATCGGCCGGTAGTGCACGGGCTGCGGCGTCGGGATCGACGCGTTGGGATCGCCCATCGGCGCCGCCGCGATCGAGCCGCCGATCAGCACCATGTCGGGCTTGGCGCCGAAAAAGGCCGGCGACCAGATCACCAGATCGGCGCGCTTGCCGACCTCGACCGAGCCGACATGGCGCGAGATGCCGTGGGTGATGGCCGGATTGATCGTGTACTTGGCGACGTAGCGCTTCACGCGCACGTTGTCGTTGTCGCCGGTCTCTTCCTTCAGCCGGCCACGCTGCTTCTTCATCTTGTCGGCGGTCTGCCAGGTGCGGATCACCACCTCGCCGACCCGGCCCATCGCCTGGCTGTCGGACGACATCATGGAGAACGCGCCCATGTCGTGCAGGATGTCCTCGGCGGCAATCGTCTCCTTGCGGATGCGGCTTTCGGCGAAAGCCACATCCTCGGGGATCGCCTGGTCGAGGTGATGGCAGACCATCAGCATGTCGAGATGCTCGTCCACCGTGTTGACGGTGTAGGGCATCGTCGGATTGGTCGACGACGGCAGCACGTTCTTCTCGCCGCACAGGCGGATGATGTCGGGCGCATGGCCACCGCCCGCGCCCTCGGTATGGAAGGTGGCGATGGCGCGGCCCTTGAAGGCGGCCCGCGTGGTCTCGACGAAGCCCGATTCGTTCAAGGTGTCGGTATGGATCGCCACCTGCACGTCCATGCGATCGGCCACCGTCAGGCAGTTGTCGATGGCGGCGGGCGTGGTGCCCCAGTCCTCGTGCAGCTTGAGCCCGCAGGCGCCGGCCTCGACCTGCTCCTTGATGCCGGCGGGCTTGCTTGTGTTGCCCTTGCCGAAGAAGCCGAGATTCATCGGCAGCGCCTCGGCCGCCTGCATCATGCGCCCGAGATGCCACGGGCCGGGCGTGATCGTCGTCGCAAGCGTGCCGTGCGCCGGCCCGGTGCCGCCGCCCATCATGGTGGTGACGCCGCTGTAGAGCGCGTCGTCGACCTGCTGCGGGCAGATGAAGTGGATGTGGCAGTCGATGCCGCCCGCGGTGACGATCTTGCCCTCGGCCGCGATGGCCTCGGTGCCCGGGCCGATGACGATGTCGACCTTCGGCTGGATGTCGGGGTTGCCGGCCTTGCCGATGGCGACGATGCGCCCGTCCCTGAGGCCGATGTCGGCCTTCACGATGCCCCAGTGATCGACGATCAGCGCATTGGTGATCACGGTATCGACCGCGCCCTGCGCCCGCGTGCGCTGGCTCTGGCCCATGCCGTCGCGGATCACCATGCCGCCGCCGAACTTCACCTCCTCGCCATAGGTCGTGTGGTCCTTCTCCACCTCGACGAAGAGGTCGGTGTCGGCCAGCCGCACCTTGTCGCCCGTCGTCGGCCCGAACATGTGGACATAGGCCGACCGGCTGATGCGAGTCGGGCCCTCGTTCGACGGGCCGACCTTGGCGATGGGCCCGAGCTTGCCCGAGACCTTGGCCTGGAAGCCGTGGCTCTCGCGGCCGCCCATGTAGGGCGTGAGGCGCACGGTGCGCGACTGGCCGGGCTCGAAGCGCACAGCGGTGCCGGCAGCGATATCGAGCCGCATGCCGCGGGCGCGCTTGCGGTCGAACTTCAGTGCCTCGTTGGTCTCGAAGAAGTGGTAGTGGCTGCCGACCTGGATCGGCCGGTCGCCGGTGTTGGCGACCTCGAGGGTGACGGGGTTGCGGCCCTTGTTGAGCTCGATCTCGCCGTCGGCGGCCTTGATTTCACCTGGAATCATGGCGGGCCTCAGCGGATCGGTTCGTGGACGGTGACGAGCTTGGTGCCGTCGGGGAACGTCGCTTCGACCTGGATCTCGTGGATCATGTCGGCCACGCCTTCCATCACCTGCTCGCGGCGCAGTACGTGAGCGCCAGCCTGCATGAGATCGGCGACCGACCGGCCGTCGCGCGCGCCTTCGACGACGACGTCGGTGATCAGGGCGATGGCCTCGGGATGATTGAGCTTCACGCCGCGCTCGAGTCGGCGGCGGGCCACGACAGCCGCCATGGCGACCAAGAGCTTGTCCTTTTCACGCGGCGTCAGATTCATCGACCGTTTCCCCCTGCCGGTTGCGCCCGACTATAGAAGGGTGCATCAAACATGCCAGACTCGCGGCAGGCGGCAGCGGCGGAAATCGGTGAGAAAGCGGATGGTCGCGGCGCGCACCATGGTCGCCTCGCCCAGCAGCCGCGCCACCATCACGCCGTTCACCAACGTCACGCCGGCGCGCACCTCCTCTGCAGTTTCGAGAAGCGCGCGGGCCCGCTCGAACCGCGAGTGCGGCTCGTCCCAAACGCCGACCACAGTAGCCAATGCATTGGCGGCGCCGAAGCCCGCGCCCGTCGGCGTCTCGCCCTCGACCCGCAGCGTGTCGGTCCAAACCAATCGCCCGGTTCGCCGTACCGACCAGGCATCGAGCAACAGGCCCCGAGTGAACCGCTCGCCGGAGGCGGCGCGGCCCAGCACCACCATCTCGCAGGCGAGCAGCGATCCGCCCGGCTCGATCTCGGCCACGGTGCGGCGTTTCAGCCGTGCCCCCTCGAATAAGATGGTCTCCTGTGGCAACCAGTCGAGGACGGCGTCCTCGCTCACGTGCACGGCGACGTCGATGGCGCAATGGCCGCCCCCCTTGGCGGCCCGGTAGATCTTCTCCGCCGCCTGGGTGGTCGCGACGGCCGACGCTCCGGGGCCGATCTTGATGGCCATTTTGAGGGAATCGCCGTCGGTCACCCCGCCCGAGGTGGTCAGCAGGACCGCCAAGGGCGGTTCCCCGGGCTCGGGCTCCGGGAACAAAACCCGGCAGGGATCGCGTTGATAGAGATCGCCGAGCCGCGTCCGTCCGTCCCGCAGGTCGAAGGCGACCCGGCTTTCGCCGGAGGCACGCTGCAGGCGGGGGGAACTGGTCGTCATCGGCCCCGAGTTGATAGAGTAGGCACCGAAATGAGCAAGGCCTTCACCAAGGAAAGCGACGGCGACGACGAGGACGATCTCCCCGACGAGATCGTGGGCCTGCCCGCCGGCGCCAAGAACTACATGACGCCGCAGGGCTTCGAGCGGATGCGCGAGGAGCTGATGACGCTCATGCGCAAGGAGCGGCCCGAAGTCGTGCAGGTCGTGTCGTGGGCCGCCGCCAACGGCAACCGCTCGGAGAACGGCGACTACCTCTACGGCAAGAAGCGTTTGCGCGAGATCGACCGGCGCATCCGCTTCCTCAGCAAGCGCCTGGAGCGCTCCGAGGTCGTCGACCCCGCCAAGCGGCCCAGGACCAAGCAGGTGTTCTTCGGCGCCACCGTCGCTTACGCCAACGAGAAGGGCGAGGAGCGCACCGTCAAGATCGTCGGCGTCGACGAGGTCGACCTCACCAAGGGCCATGTGAGCTGGATCTCCCCCATCGCACGCGCCCTCATGCGCGCCTTCGAAGGCGACGTCGTGAAGATGCGCACGCCGGGCGGTGAGGAAGAGATAGAGATCGTGCAGGTCGAGTACGTCTGAGCCTCGCATCTGCCCACGGCGCGGCATGTCGCCATCATGGCCCACGACGGATGACTCGTCAATAACTTTGGTGATTTTTAAATCACTGAAGTGTCGGTGGCCGGCGCGCAATTTTTGCGCACCGTAGAGGGGGTCGATTCAGGGCATGAATCGTTTACGGCGAACGCCTTGCGCCTTGGCGCGGAACGCAAGAATTGCAATCGCCGCGCAACTCTCTGAACAAGCGCCCCGATTCCGTCCGTGCTGTCAGTGCAGGCGGCGCTTTCGGGTCCTTCAGGAATCTGCGGTCGGATACTCCTGAAATTGCGGCAGGTCGTCGGTGATGATGAACCAGGGCGCCTTGGAGCCGACGAAGATATGCCGGGTGGGCCGGATCGACGGCGCGTCCACAAGCGTGCCCATGGCGACATGGACGAAGGCGCCGTCTCGGACGACGGAGAAGAGCAGCGAGCCGCAGACCCGGCAGTGGGTGTCGTTGGCCTTGTCGTCGCCATAGATCATGAGCTCGTCCTGGCCCTTGGTGACCGCGAACTTGTCACGCTCGATGCCGGCGAACGGCTTGAAGGCCGAGCCGGTCGTTCGCCGGCAGTTCGAGCAGTGGCAGTTCATGGCGTAGGTGAAGGAATCGGCGACGGCATAGTGAACCGCGCCGCAGAAGCACTTTCCGGCAAGCATCCCTGGCATCGCTCCTCCTCCTGCACTGCGGAGGTATGTTACCGTATCCGCGAGATCGTCGTGGTGCGCGGGGGCAAATGCCGGTGAACACCATTGTCCTCTTCGTGGTCGCCCTGCTCTGCCTGTTTTCCGGGGCCTGCATCGGCTGGGTGCTTCGACGGCGCCTGCCGGAGCATCATCTCGCACGCGAGTCGACGGACGTGATCAAGCTGGCCGCCGGCCTGATGGCGACGCTGGTGGCGATGATCCTCGGCCTCCTGGTGTCTTCGGCCAACACCTTCCACGGCCAGATCGAGACACAGTACAAGCAGGGGCTGGCGAACGTCGTCCAGCTCGACCAGTACCTGCGCGCCATCGGGCCGGAATCCCAGGGCATCCGCGACCAGATGCGGCGCACCGTCGTGCACTACCTTCGGCAACATTGGCCGCGCGACGACTTTGGCGCTGCCGACACCGAGGTCGACGCAGGCGCCGATCCTGCGATCGATCTGGAAGATCGCATCCTGGAGCTCAACCTCACGACGCCGAGGCAGAAGTGGTTCCAGGCCCAGGCGCTGCAGCAGGCCAACGAGCTGGCGCGCTTGCGCCAGCTGATGTCGAACGACGAATCGGGACGCAGCTTGCCGATTCCCATCGTTGTCGTGCTGCTGGCCGTCGCCGCCACGATCTTCGCGATGTTCAGCCTGTTCGTGCAGCCCAATCCGACCGTCGTCTTCGCGCTGGCCCTCGCCGCCCTCGCGGTGTCAGGCGCCCTCTTCCTGATCGAGGAGCTCAACACGCCATTCGGGGGCCTGCTGCAGCTGCCGAGCGGTCCTGCTCATGCCGTGCTCGCCACGGTGGGCCGATGAGCCCTCGGACATTGCGGCCTACTTCGCCTGCCTTTCCTTGTAAAATTTGTCGGCTCCGGGATGTAACGGAATCCCCAGACCTTTGACGGCCGTTTCGATCTTGATGGCGCGGCCTTTCGCGTGGCCCGAGTCGAGCAGCTTTCGCGTCGTCGGGTGCCACAACGCCGCCGTGACGTCATAGATCATCTGCTCCGGCACATCGCTCGACGTTGCCCAGATGGCATTCACGCTGATCGTTCTTGCTTCTTCCACTCCTCTATAGACGTTGCCGGGTATGGCATCCGGAGAGAAGAAGCTGTGCTCATTGATCAGCGCGGCTGCTTCTTCACCAGCGATCGGTATCAGTTCGATGTCCCAGGCAGCGGCAAGCTCCGCTACGCCGCCTTCCGGCCAACCTGAAACGCTGAAGAACGCGTCCAATTGGCCACCCCTCAACTTGTCCCCCGCGGCACGGGACTTTAGATACTCGGCGGCCAGGTCGTGCTCCGAGAGGCCATAGGCGGCCAGAATCAGACGGGCGTCGACCAATGCTCCCGAACCACGCTCATCCAGCGATACGCGCTTGCCCTTGAGGTCTCTGATTGTAGAGATTCCTGACCCTTTCCGCGCAATGACATGCACGCTTTCCGGATAGAGGTTGGCTATGGCGCGAAGCTTCTCCACCTTCGGCCTTCCGTCGTAGAGCCCGGTGCCGGTGTGGGCCCAATGGGCGATGTCGGATTGGATGAACGCGGACTGCATTCGCCCCGAAGCGATTCCAGCGACATTGGCGACGGATCCATCTGTAGCTACCGCGGTAGCGATCATGCCCGGCACGCCGCAGGAACCACCATCGTTGCAAGCTCGTGAACCAGGAGGGTTGGAGATCGCGTTGGCTATCAAGCCGCCAACGGGGAAATACGTCCCGATGCGACCGCCGGTACCGATGCGGAAGAACACCACGTTCTGCTGGGCCGAAACACCTGAAGACTCCAACGCACACCCCAGCAGACCCAGCGTTACAGCGCGGCGGTGTACCTTCACGAGTGCCCCCATACTGCTCGAGCGATGGAACGCCTTCTGAAGACGTCATCTCAGCGCGTACGGGCGAAGAAGATCAAGCAAATATGAAGTCCGATGCCTGCAGGACAATGGGGTCGCTGAGGCCGATCAGGGTGACACTGTTGGTTGCGTCAAACTCGATCCTGGTGTCGACGCCCGTGTCGATGATCGTCATCTCGGCGAGGCTGTGGAAGCCATAGGCGCTCACATCGATCTTGTCGCCGTCGCTCTGGCGGAAGTCGTTGATATCGTCGTTGCCGTTGCCGGGTGCGAAGACGAACGTATCAGCACCGGTTACCACGGCACCCGTAGGGGCAGTGGGTGACGCTGCAACGCCATTGATGACCCGGGCATCGCCCCACATGTGGTCGGTGCCGGTGCCACTGACCAGCGTGTCGTCGCCGCCGCGCGCGTTGCCGGACATCGAAAAGGCGTCGCCCGAGAGGAAGTTCGTCGAACCATCGCCCCCGGTCAACGTGTCGTTGCCGCCGCGGCTATTGCCATCCATGGTGCCGGCATCGCCAAAGAGGACGTTGGGCGCAGGCGTATCAGCGAACCCGGTCAGCGTGTCGTTGCCGCCACGGCTGTTGCCATCCATGGTGCTGGCATCGCCATAGAGGGAAGTGGCGATAAACGCACCACCGCCCGTCAGCGTGTCGTTCCCGCCGCAAGTGTCGTCGGACATGGAAAAGGCATCGCCATACAGGTTGTTGGACCGGCCACTGCTGGTCAACGTGTCGTCACCCCCGCGGGCGTGGTCGTGCATCTCGAAGGCATCGCCGTAGAGGGTGTTGTTGATGCCAACCCCGGTCAGGCTGTCATTGCCGCCGCGGCTGTCGCCATCCATGACGCGAGCGTCGCCGTAGAGGAAATTGAGGAACGATCCAGCACCGCCGCCCAACTGATCGTCGCCGCCGCGCGCGTGGTCGTGCATTTCGAACGCGTCGCCAAAGAGGTCGTTGGTCCCGCCCAGGCTCACGGGGCCACCGGTCAAGGCATCGTCGCCCCCTCGGCTGTCGTCTGCCATGGTATGCGCGTCGCCATAGAGAACGACATGCAGGGCGAAACCAGCACTCAGCGTGTCGTTGCCGCCGCGCGAATGATCGTGCATTTCGAAGGCATCGCCGTAGACCGTCACAGAGGGATCTCCGGACGGCAGGAAAATCCCCCCGCCGCCGTTCAAGGTGTCATCGCCGCCATGGGCATGGCCGCGCATCTCGTAGGCGTCGCCGAAGAGCTCGTTGAACGCGTCCTGGCCGCCGGTCAGGTGGTCGTCGCCGCCGCGGGCATGTCCATCCATCAGGGAGGCATCGCCGACAAGGAAGTTGGACGAGTTATCGTGGCCGAGAAGCTGGTCGTTGCCGCCACGGGCGTGGTTGTGCATCTCGAAGGCGTCGCCATAGAGGGCGCTCATCGAAGCGGCGCCGGCGATCAACGTGTCATTTCCACCGCGGGAGTGGTCAAACATGCTGAAGGCATCACCAAACAAGATGTCGTTGCCGCTATCGGCGCCAATCAGCGTGTCACTGGTGCCGCGCTCGTGGTCCGTGAGAGACCCGGTTTGCGTGTTGGGGACGAGCTTTAGCATGGACCGCCTCCCTCAGTTCGAACTGTCGCGCCACGAAATCACGAGGGCCGCCCGCGGCCATCGAGGTCCGCGGGCGGTCGCGTTCAGGTGTCACAGCTTCGACAGATCCAACTGCTGCCGGTCGCCGATCCACATCTTAGCAAGGTCCGCCTCAAGCCTGCTTGCGAGGTCGGCCTTGCCGCGCGCCCTGTAGAGTTCGGCAAGCCCGTACCACGACCA
>JAEZHS010000054.1 GCA_023436825.1 Pseudomonadota bacterium
CCGCACGTACGCGTCTACACCGAGGAGCGCGACCGCAGCGTGCTGCTGCTGGTCGACCAGCGCATGTCGATGTTCTTCGGCAGCCGGCGCGCGATGAAGTCGGTCGCCGCCGCCGAGGCGGCGGCCATTGCGGCCTTCCGCGTTACATCGCTGGGCGACCGCGTCGGCGCCATCGTCTTCTCCGAACAGGGCATCGTCGAGATCCGACCGGAGGCGCGCGAGGCCGCTGTGCGGCGCATCCTGGCCGAGGTGGTGCGCCAGAACCGGGGTCTATCGGCCGACGGGCCGCCTGCCGATCCATCGCTGCTCAACCGGGCCGTGGCCCGCGCGGCGCGGGTCGCGCACCACGACTGGCTGGTCTGTCTGATCTCGGACGGAGCAGGCACCGACGCCGAAACGGTGCGGCTGGTGACGGAGATCACCGGCCACAACGACGTGCTGTCGGTGTTCGTGCACGATCCGCTCGAGGAGCGGCTTCCCGATATCGGCCGCGCCGTCCTGGCGGAAGGCGACCGGCAGATCGAGGTCGACCTGTCTGGCCGCGATCTGCGAACCCGCTTCACCGAAGCCTTTGCCGAGCGGCGTCAGGCCGGGGGACGCTTTTCGTTGCACCATGCCATTCCGGTCCTGCCGATCGCCACCGACCGCGACGTTGTCGAACAGTTCCGCGAGCAGTTGGGTCGGCGGCTGGGGCGCCGGAGGGCAGTGGCATGAGCGACGGCCATGGCTGATCCCGCCGACCTCTCCAATCTGCGCGACCTCGCCTTGCCGCCGGAGGTGTCCTTGTGGCCACCGGCGCCCGGCTGGTGGATCGTCGCGGCGGCGGGCATCGCGGCAATGGCGATCCTGTCCGCGGCAGCGTTGGCGCGATATCGCGCCAACGCCTATCGCCGCGAGGCCCTGCGCCAGCTCGACATCGTCGAACCCGCTGGCATCTCCACCGTCCTGAAACGGGCAGCACTTGCCGCCTGGTCGCGCGAGCAGGTGGCGGCGTTGACGGGCACCGCCTGGCTCGCCTTCCTCGGTCGCACCGGGCGTACGACCGCCTTCACCGACGGCGCCGGACGCCACATCGAGACGCTGGCGTTCGGCGGCGCGATCGATCGCTCCGCCGCCGACGCGGCTCGCGCCGCGGCACGAGATTGGGTCAAGGCACACCGCGTTCCTCCCCTTCGGGAGTCCGCGGAGGGGTCATGAGCAACCGCGTTGCTGGGGAGGAAGGCTTCCCATGCTGAGCTTCGCCTACCCGTGGCTCGCCGAGTTGGTGCTGTTGCCGCTGCTCGTGCTGTGGCTGCTGCCAGCGCATGCCGAGAGCCGGCGCGGGGTGCGCGTGCCGTTCTTCGGCCTGCTGGTGTCGCTCACCGGCCAGCAGCCGCGGGCCGGCGTCGTGGTCGGCCAACGCGGCCGTTGGCGCAGCGCCAGCCTGATCGTCTGCTGGCTGCTGGCGATCGCGGCACTGATGCGGCCACAATGGATCGAGCCGCCGATCCATCACGACAAGCCGGCGCGCGACCTT
This sequence comes from Pseudomonadota bacterium, assembly GCA_023436825.1. The sequence goes on from JAEZHS010000054.1 coordinate 1,517, forward strand.
CTGCTGCTGGTCGACCTGTCGGGCTCGATGGACACCAAGGACTTCACCGATCCCTCCGGCGCCAAGGTCGACCGGCTGACGGCGGTGAAGCAGGTGCTCGACGAATTCCTGGCCAGACGGAAGGGCGATCGCGTCGGCGTCGTGGTGTTCGGCAACGCGCCGTTCACCCTGGTGCCGTTCACCACCGATCTCGATCTCAGCCGCCGCCTGGTGGGCGAGATGCAGGTCGGCATGGCGGGGCCGCGCACCGCCTTCGTTCGATGCGATCGGCCTTGGCGTCAACCTCTTCGCCAAGTCGATGGTGCCGGCGCGGACCATGATCGCGCTCACCGACGGCAACGACACCGGCTCGAGCGTGCCGCCGGCCGACGCGGCCCGCGTGGCCCGCGATCGCAAGATCACGATCCACACCGTGGCCATCGGCGACCCCGCCGCGGCCGGCGAGGACAAGCTCGACGAAGCGGCACTGAAGGACGTGGCCGAGGTCACGGGCGGCGGCTTCTACCGCGCCCTCGACCGCGCCGAGCTCTCGGACATCTATCGCCGCCTCGACCAGATCGAGACGCGCAAGGTCGACACGGTGAGTTTCCAGCCGCGCGTGGAACTCTTCTGGGTGCCGCTGCTGGCGCTCGTCGTGTTCTCGATGCTGGTCCAGGCGTCGCTGATGCTGCGATGGCCGGTCGTTCGGCAAAGGGTGCCGACATGAGCGCCTTCATCGAGAACTTCCACTTCTTGCGTCCGTGGGGGCTGCTGCTGGTCGTCCCGGCGGTCACGCTGTGGTGGTTCGCGCGGCAGAGCGCGGACACGACCCGGCGCTGGAGCCAGGTGATCGAGCCGGAGCTCCTGAGGGCGCTGGTGGTGGGCGGAACGAGCGGCCCGCGGGTCGGCCCGCACGACCTCCTGTTGCTGGGCTGGCTCGTCGCCGCGGTCGCCGCCGCCGGGCCGACCTGGCAGCGCGAGCCGTCGCCGTTTGCCGAGGGGGCGGCGCCGACGATGATCGTGCTCAAGGTCGCGCCGTCGATGATCACGCCGGACCTCGCGCCGAGTCGGTTGGACCGCGCCCGTCAGAAGATCGTCGATCTCCTGAAGCTGCGCGACGGCATGCCGGCGGGACTCATCGCCTACGCGGGGTCCGCCCATCTCGTGCTGCCGCCGACGCAGGATGCAGGCGTCGTCGTCGGCATGGCCGACGCGCTCTCGCCCGGCATCATGCCACGCGACGGCGACAGGCTCGCCGATGCTGTCACGCTGGCCGCCAAGGTCCTGCGCGACGGCGGGCAGGGCGGGTCGATCCTGGTCATCGCCGACACGGTGGCGCCCGGCCAGACCGAAGCTCTGCGCCAGATCGCCGGCCATCCGCCGATCGTGTTCTTCGCGATGGCGCCGGCGGCGGCGGTCGATGCCGATGCAAACCTGGCGGCTGCCGTGTCTGCGCTCGACGCGAGAGAGATCGAAACCACGATCGACAATGCCGACGTCGCCGCGATCGCGCGACGGTTGGCCGACGCACTGGGCGCGCCGGCCGCCAGCGAGGTCGAGCGGTGGGAGGAAGCCGGCTACTGGCTGGTGCCGCTGATCGCGTTGATCGGCCTGTTGTGGTTCCGTCGCGGCTGGGTGCTGGCGACATGAAGCGCCCGCTGTCCTGGCTTGCGGCTACGCTCCTGGCCACTGCCGTGGCGGTCAGCATCACGGCCTGGTCGATCGGTTGGAATAGGTTGTGGCTGACGCCGGATCAGCGCGGCCGTCTGCTGATGACTGAGCAGCGCTACGCCGAGGCGGCGGCGGCCTTCGCCGATCCGATGT
>JAEZHS010000098.1 GCA_023436825.1 Pseudomonadota bacterium
GTGACCGTCTTCACGACGTCCGGACCGGTGACGAACATGTAGGAACTGTCGCGGACCATGAAGATGAAGTCGGTCATGGCCGGCGAATAGACGGCCCCGCCGGCGCATGGGCCCATGATCACGGAAATCTGCGGAATGACGCCGGAGGCTTCGGCATTGCGGCGGAAGACTTCCGCGTAGCCGGCAAGAGAGGCGACGCCTTCCTGGATGCGCGCGCCGCCTGAGTCATTCAGTCCGATCACGGGGGCGCCGACGCGCACCGCCATGTCCATGATCTTGCAGATTTTCTGCGCATGGGTCTCCGACAGCGAACCGCCCAGCACGGTAAAATCCTGGGAGAAGACATAGACCTGGCGGCCGTTGATCGTGCCCCAGCCAGTCACGACGCCGTCGCCGGCGATCTTCTGCTCGGCCATGCCGAAATCGACGGCCCGATGGGTGACATACATATCGAACTCCTCGAAGGAGCCTTCGTCGAGCAGCACGTCGATGCGCTCGCGCGCCGTCAGCTTGCCCTTGGCGTGCTGCGCCTCGACGCGGCGCGGCCCGCCACCCTGGCGCGCCGCCGCGCGACGACGCTCAAGCTCTTCCAACATATGCTGCATTCACGAACTCCGGCTCATTACGTCTGTTTTCGGCCAAAACAGCGGGAAGGTCTAGACCTGAGGCCGCTCGCGGACAGGGCAGACATCGTCCATTCGCCCGTCGGGCGAGGTCGGCATACCGCCGACGCGCTCGATGCGAAACAGGTCATCTTCCTTGCCGATACCGTCGATATTGAAGCAACTGAAGGCACTTCCGCTCTGCACGGTGCAGTAGAAGTGATCGATGCTGTAACCGTGCTTGCTCTTTACCGACGTGAAGACGATCTCGACCTTGCCGTCTGCCGCGACGACATGGCCGCATTGCGAATAGTCCTGAAACGGGTTGCTGCCTCGCTGCCTGACCTGGCCGTCCTTGTCGATGACGAGCGTGCCGGTGTGCCAACCCTCGCGTGCACGCCGCTTGAACTTCCATTCGCCGCTGAAATCCTGCGCGATCGCCGATTCGACCATCGTCGCAAGGGCGACGAGCAGTATCGCGAGAACGCCTGCCTGTCGCTTCACGGCCATCTCTAGCGCAGGAACCGCTTCTCGTCGTCCTTGACCTTGCCCATGCCCTGCAGGTCGAACACCTCCTCGACGGTGGCGATGCTCGCCTCGACGCCGTGGATGCCGCCATCCTTGCGGATCTGGGCGAAGGTCTTGCGCATGGCGCCAACCGCAGCGCGAACGGCGTGGTTGCCCCAGATCAGGAGGCCAATCTTCCTGAGCTCGCGCACCCGCGCCACCGTCATCTGGGGATAGGCGGTCGGCACCAGGGCGATCGGCGCCTTGCCGTCCCACGCCTTGACGAAGGCCTCGATCTCGTCAGGCGTCTTCTGCTTGGAATGGACCAGGATCATGTCGGCGCCGGCCGCCTCGTAGGCGCGCGCCCGCTTCAGCGCTTCGTCCTGGCCGAGCCCCGCGATCAGCGCTTCCGTGCGCGCGACGAGGACGAGGTCCTTGTTCTTGCGCGCCGCACGCGCGGCATCGATCTTGCCCTGGAATTCCTCGATGCGGACCATCTCCTGGCGACCACCGGCGATCAGGCTGGTGACCTTGGGAAAGCTCTTGTCCTCCATGACGATGGCGGCGACGCCCGCGCGCTCATACTGCTCGATGACATAGAGCACGTTGATGGCGTTGCCGAAGCCGGTGTCGATGTCGGCCACCACCGGCAGGCCCGAGCGGTCGACCATGGCCCGCGTCATGTCGAGATGCTGGGTCATCGACACCACGCTGACGTCGGGCACGCCGTACATCGCCGAGAGCTCGAAGCCCGAAGCCCAGATGGCGTCGAAGCCCGCCTCAGCCACCAGCATGGCCGATAGCGGGCTGTGCGCCGCCATCGCCTCGACGAGGCCCTTGCTCGCCAGCACTTCCCGGAATCTTGCGCCCGCCGTCATGATCATCCTTTCAATCGCTGCTCGGCCAGCAGTGCGAGGAAGCGCGCGCTGGCCGCGATGTCGTGCCTGATGCCTTCATGCCGCTTGGCGGCGATCGGATCCTCGCCCCAGCGCTCGATCTGATAGAGCTCGTCGAGCTGGGCCGCGGCAAATGCATCGGCCGCGGAAAGACGCCCCTCGGCGACGGCCAGCGCCACGATCAGCGAGCCCGATATGTGCGTGAGATTGTAAAGCGCCGACAGGCCGAGATCGCTGTGCGCCGCCACCGCCTCATGCAGGCGCGCGACAGCGTCGGCCGGTTGGTCGACGAAGGCCACCCCTTCGACGACGACCAGTCGCGCGCCGTAGCGCCCGGCCGCCCAGTCGAGCAGCGGCTGCCACTTCTCCTGTTGGCGCTTCACCAGGGTCTCGGGTTCACTGGCGCGATAGCACAGCATGTCGGAGCCGGCGTATTTGGCGGTGTCGCCGATCACCCGCGCGCGCTGCGTCGTCACGCGGTCGTGCCCGGTCGCGGCGAGCCGCGTCAGCGGCAGGTGGGTGACGTTGATCTCGGCCTTGTCCGGCACCTCGTCCCACTCGGCCGCGATCGCCTCGGCCAGGGCGCGCGTCGGCACCACCAGCACCGCTTTGGCCGGCGTGCGCATGGGCCTGCCGTCGAGCAGGACGCGATGGCCGCCGTCGCCGAGGTCGACCGCCGTCTCCTTGTAGAAACGCTTCATCGAGGCGAGGGCTTACACGCCCGGTGGGGCTGGCGACAAGGGCGGCTTGGTATCGGCTTTCGCGCCCTCGTAAAACCGGTGAACGAGTTTAACCATGGTCTCGAATTGGATGTCGAGGGGCGCGCTCACTAGGACGACAGGGCCGTGGCGCATGCTCATCCGCAAGAGACGCTGTAGGACATTGCCCCGTCGCGCAAATCGGCCTGGCTCGTGGAGATCAACAACGAGAGAGTTAATCCTGCCGACCTTGGCGGGCCGTAGGCCGCGAACGTCGGCCCAATCGACTCGGCCTACCCCGGTAACCTGAGTCCGATCATCAATACGTTGCCGGTCGATGATGAGTCCCGGCTTGGCATCGAAGATCCGCGCGAGGCTAATGATGGCAAAAGCACTGAATATCGGCAAACCGACAATCGAGACAATTCGAACGTAGGTCGGTGAGTAACGGGGGCCATGGTCGTCGGGGTAGGCGGCGAGGTACGCTAATGCCGCGACACCGGCCGATGCAACTACCAGCACTCCAATGTGCTTCACCCTGCTAAACGGAATGGCGATCCGTTCAGATGAGTCGAAGGTCACGGCCGCGTTTGGCTACGTTGCGGTCCCGCCGTCTGCGCCGGGCGGCCGCCGCGATGGCGCGTGTCGGAGGGCGACGGCACCGGCAGCTGTGCCCGGAGGCCCGGGCGCAGGCCTTCGACGCGCGGCGCCACGATCGCGCACGGATTGGCGTTGGCCTGCTTTGCCGCCTGGTTGATCTGGCCGGCCATGCTCTGCACCACGCCGGCCGGAATGATCAGGCGCGCGAGATTGGGCTCGAGCGCGCTCGCCGTCTCGCGGCCGCTGCCGCCCTTGATGCGCAGAGGCGAGGCAAGGCTGGCATTCTGGTTGTCGCGCGCCTCGGGCGCGAGGATGAACTCGAAGCCTTCGGTCCGGAAGCTGAGATAGCCGCCGCCCACCATGGTGGTACGCGGCGTGTCGACCACCAGCCGACGCAGATTGGCGACACCGCCGCTGACGTCGAAGCGACCGGCGACGCAGTTGAACGGCACGCCGGTGTCGCCGCCGCCCAGCAGGCGCTGCGTCTCGCCCGGCCAGTTGGAGAACTGGCTGCGCGGCCACTGGCCCTTGGTGACTGCGATCTCGATCGAACCGCTGGCCGAATTGAGCGCGTCGCGCGTATTGCGTCCGCCGCCACGCAGGCGCAGGTCGATGTCGCCCACCGCGTCGCGCAGCCCGACGTCGAAGCCCAGCAGCGTCGTGAGGTCGGCGAGCGAGACGCGGCTCGCCGACGCCGTCAACGTCGCCTGGCCGATGCGGCCGGTTGGGTCGTAGACGAGGTCGAAGCCCGCGGAGCCGCCGCCGACCGTGGCCGCGGCGCGGAAGGCAAAGCGGGTCTCGCCCGAGGTCAGCGTGACCGAGGCGTTCTGCACCTTGCTGCCGAGCCCCACGATCTCGCTTAGCCGGACCGTCACCGACATGGCGGTGCGGCCGAGCCAGCTCGCCGAGAACGGCATGGTCGGCACCAGCCGCGCCGGCGGCCCCTGTGGTGCATTGGCAGCAGGCGCAACCGAGGGAGCGGCCTTGAGGTCGCCGATGTCGAGGCGGCTGACGTCGGCGTTGACGGTCACGGTGGGCGTGCCCTTGCGGTCGACGCGAAACAACGCCTCGCCGGTAAGCTCGCTGGAGCCGACCTTCAGCGTGGTGACCTCGACCTTGAAGCTGCTGCGCAAAGTGCCGGCCTTGGCGTTCAGCACGTACGGACCGCCGGCCGGCACCGGTAGGCGCACATAGGGACCGAATACCGAGACGTCGGGGCCTTCCGACGTGAGGCCCAGGTTGGTGCCCTTGGCGTTGACGCTGCCCTTGATCGCGATCTTGCCGCCGCCGAAGCCGCCCTGCACATCGATGTTGCCGGGCAGCCCCCTCATCCAGCCGTCGAACGAGCCCGCGGTGCCGGTGAGCTCGAGCGGCGTGGCCTGAGGTGCGGCGAATTTGCCCTCGAGCTGCAGCGGCTGGTTGGGCGCCGACGACTTGAAGGTCGCGGCCGGGATCTCCAGCACCACCGGCGGACGGCCCTGCCCGTCGGTGATCGTGAGCACCGAGTCGCGCACGTCGATCGTGGCGATCCAGGGAAAGGCGGGCGCCGTGCGCAGCCTAAGCGACCGGTTCTCGCCGGGATGCGGGCCCGAGCCGTCGGGCGGCGGCAGCATGTCGAGGTTGGTGTCGCCGACCTCGTTACGCTCGACCAGGATGTCGGCGCCTTCGAGCAGGACGCGGCCGATCCTGATCTCTCCCAGGAACAGCGATACCGGATCGAGGAACAGGGTGAGCTTGCGCACCCGGGCGAGTTCCGGGCGCGAGCCCCAGCTCGCATTGGTGAGCGTGACGCCTTCCGCCACCATGGCGGGTTCGGTACCGAGCTTGATGCCGAGCGGCACGCGGGCGGCGAGCTCGCGGCCGGTCACCTTGCGAACCTGTTCGATCATCCGACCTTGGAAGCGGGACAGATCGCGCGTGCCGACCCAAATGATCCCAGCCACCGCGGCGACGGGGACAGCCGCCGCGAGAATCCAGGTCAACCGCTTCCAGGGAACGCGCATTACCTGCTGATTCTCGCTCAAACTCCGTCGAACGAGAAGCCGAATGCTTCAACGGTACGGCGGAAGTGAGGCGGTGGCTGTGCATCGATTGCCAGCTCGCCCTTGCCCGACGGGTGCGGCAGGACGAGACGACGGGCGTGAAGATGCAGGCGGCGGGCATCGGCGACGGCCGACAGCAGCGCTTCCTCGCCGCCATACTTGCCATCGCCCAGGATCGGGCAGCCCATCGCCGCGCAGTGAACGCGCAGCTGGTGCGTACGGCCGGTGCGCGGCCAGAGCGCCAGCAAGGCTGCACGCTTGCCGGCATGGTCGAGCACCCTGAAATGGGTCAGGGCCTTCTGGCCGTTCTCGTGGTCGACCTGCATCAGCTCGCGGTCGCGCGCACCTGGCCGCTTGGCCAATGGCAGGTCGATGGCGCCCTCCTGGCGCGGCGGCGCGCCGACCACGACCGCCCAATAGAGCTTCTCGGTCTCGCGGTCGCGGAAAGAGTCGCCGAGCCGCCGGGCGGCGAGGCTTGTGCGCGCGATCAGGAGCAGGCCCGACGTGTCCTTGTCCAGGCGGTGGACCAGTCGCGGCCGCTCGTCGTAGCCGAACCGCAGCGCATCGAGCATGCCATCGACATGGCGCTCGGTGCCCGTACCGCCCTGCACAGCCAGTCCCGGCGGCTTGTTCAGCACGATCACCTGGTCGTCCTTGTGTATGACGAGGCCGCGGATCTCCTGAGCATCGCGGTCCGACACGGTCGGGATCTCGCGCGGCTTGGGTAGCGGTGCCGCGGTGACGCCGGGCGGCAGGCGGATGGTCTGGCCGGGCTCGACCCGGTCCTTGCCCTCGGCCCGCTTGCCGTCGATGCGGACCTGGCCGGTGCGCAAAAGCTTCTGCAGGGCGCCGTGGCCCAGCTTGGGGAAATGCCGCTGGAACCAGCGATCGAGCCGCAGGCCGGCCTCATCGTTGGCGACGGCTCGGCTCTGGACCTTGGGGCTGGCGCTCATGGCGCGCAACCTACGGGACAAGGTAAACAGGGTCCATGGAATCGCTGGCGTTCGATACGCTGACTTTCGATCACCCCACCGCCTGCCGGCCGGCGCGGCTGACGGCGACCCTGCATCTGCCCGAGGCCAGCGGTCCGGCGCCCTGCATGGTGATCCTGACCTCGAGCGCGGGCGTGCAGCGCCATCGCGAGCATTTCTATGCCCAGGTGTTGAACGAGGCGGGCGTCGCCGCCCTGATCGTCGACAGCTTCACCGGCCGGGGCGTGCGCCGCACGGTGGCCGATCAGACCCTGGTGTCGGCCGCCCAGATGGAGGGCGACGCCTTCGCAGCACTGGCCCTGCTGCGCGCCGATCCGCGCATCGATCCCGAGCGGATCGGCATCATGGGCGTGGCCAAGGGTGGCGGCGCCACGCTCAATGCCGCCATCGCCGTGCGCCAGCGCTGGCG
>JAEZHS010000162.1 GCA_023436825.1 Pseudomonadota bacterium
GCCCACGTCGATCCCAAGGCGCCGCCGGTCGGCAACGTCGAATTCTCGGTCGAGGACTTCGTGCCTGAGAAGCTCAAGGTTGAGCTCACCTCCAACCAGCCGATCCTGAAGCCGGGCCAGGTCAACACCTTCGACGTGCAGGCCGACTTCCTCTACGGCGCGCCGGGCTCCGGCCTCACCGTCGAGGCCGACATGCGCATCACCGCCGATGCCTCGCCCTTCCCCGACTTCGCCCGCTACAGCTTCGGCGCCCAGGAGGACCGCAAGGCCTTCGAGCCGCCGTTCCTGACCCTGAAGGCGCCCGATACCGACGAGCGCGGTAAGACCAGGATGGAATGGGGCGGCGACATCAGGGACACGCCGCTGCCGCTGCGCGCCCAGATCCAGGCTCGCGTCTTCGAGCCCGGCGGCGGCCGCGCCACCAAGACCGAGAAGTCGCTGCCGATGCGCACGCGCAACGTCTATCTCGGCATCCGCCCGACCTTCGAGGGCCGCTACTCGCGCGAAGGCACGCAGACCGAGTTCGACGTCGTCGCGGTCGACGGCGCGGGCAAGCAGGTCGCGCGCACCGGTATCGAGTACAAGGTCGAGCGCACCGACTGGAACTACCAGTGGTACGAGGTCGACGGCCGCTGGCGCTGGCATTCGATCGCCAACGACCGGCTGATCACCGCCGACACGGTGTCGATGCGCGCCGACGCGCCAACGCGGCTTTCCTTCCGGCTGAGCTGGGGCTCGCACCGCCTCACCATCGTCGACCGCGAGAACAACACGACCAGCACCGTGCAGTTCTACGTCGGCTGGTACGGCGGCTCCGATAACGGCGAGGAGGCTCCCGACACCTTGCGCGTGGCCAGCGACAAGGAGAACTACCGACCGGGCGAATCGGCGCGCGTGCGCATCGAGGCGCCGTTCGCCGGCGAGGCGATGTTGGCCATCGCCACCGACCGCATCATCAGCACCAGGAACGTCCAGGGGCCGGCCGGCGGCACGACCGTCGAGGTGCCGGTCTCGGCCGACTGGGGGCCCGGCGCCTATGCGCTGGTCACCGCCTGGCGTCCGCTCGACAAGCCGGCCGATCGCGTGCCGACGCGCGCCATCGGCCTCACCTGGCTGGGGCTCGAACCCAAGCTGCGCACGCTCGAGGTCAAGATCGGCGCGCCCGAGAAGATTACGCCGCGCCAGCGCATCGAGGTGCCGATCACGGTCGGCAATCTCGGCGGCGAAGAGGCGTTCGTCACCCTGGCCGCCGTCGACGAGGGCATCCTGCAGCTCACGCGCTTCAAGACGCCCGATCCCGCCGAGTACTACTTCGGCAAGCGGCGGCTCGGCCTCGCCATGCGCGACGACTACGGCCGCCTGCTGGAGACCCGCGCCGATGACCTCGGCCGCATCCGGGTCGGCGGCGATGCCGGCGACATCGGCGGCCTCGACATCGTGCCGACGCGCACCGTCGCCCTGTTCAGCGGACCGGTGAAGCTCGACGCCCAGGGCCAGGCTAAGATCCCGATCGAGGTCCCCGACTTCATCGGCCAGCTTCGCCTGATGGCGGTGGCCTATGCCAAGAGCCGTGTCGGCTCGGGCGACCAGCGCCTCTACGTGCGCGACGCGGTGAGCGCCGATGTCGTGCTGCCGCGCTTCCTGGCGCCCAACGATCGCGGGCGGCTCGCGCTGTCGCTGCACAACATCGACGGCCAGGCCGGCGACTACCGCCTGACCGTGCAGGCCACGGGCGCGGTGTCGCTCGACCGGCCGGTTGCCGAGACACGGCGGCTGGCTGCGGGGCAGCGTGAATTGCTGACTTGGCCACTGGTGGCCAGCAACGACGCCGGTTTCGGCAAGGTCTCGGTCGAGCTCGCCGGCCCCGGCAACTTCGCGGTGCGCCGCGAATGGGACATCCAGGTGCGCGCGGCGCAGACGCCGAGCGCCGTCGACACGGTGTCCCAGCTCGCCGCCGGACGCGAACTCACCCTCGACCGCAATGTCACGGCGAGTTTCGCGCCGGGCACGTCGCAGGTCGCGGTGTCGCTGACCCGCATCCCGGGCATCGATGTCGCCGCCCTCCTGCGGGCGCTCGACAAGTACCCGTTCGGCTGCATCGAGCAGACCACCAGCCGCGCGCTGCCGCTACTTTACTACAATGACGTGGCGCTGCTGGGTTACGGCCCGGCCGATCCGCGCATCGACGATCGCGTGCAGGAGGCGGTCTATCGCATCGTCGACATGCAGCTGCCCGACGGTTCGTTCGGCATGTGGGGGCCCTACTCGCCTGCCGCCGAATGGCTGCAGAGCTACGCCATGGACTTCCTGCTGCGCGCCCGCGACCACAACATGGCCGTGCCGTCGGCCTCGCTGCAGCGCGGGCTGACCTGGCTCAACCGCACGGTCGACAAGCTCACGCCCAACGCCCAGGCCTATGCCTGGTACGTGCTGGCCAAGGCCGGCCTGGCCGATCCCGGCCGCATCCGCTACTTCCAGGACAACGAGGCCGGCAAGATCAGCGACGGGCTCGCCTGGGCGCAGCTCGCCGCGGCGCTGAACAACGTCGCCGAACCCGGCCGGGCGCGGCTGGCCTTCGCCAAGGCGCGCGAGATGGTCAATGCGGTCGACCGCAAGGACTATTACGGCTCGGCGCTGCGCAACCGCGCCGCCCTGCTGGCGCTGGCCGCGGAAGGGGGCGGCCGCGAGGGCTTCACGGAGGTCGCCGGCCTGGTCGGCGAGCGGCTGAACGCCAATGTCGACTACACGACGACCCAGGAGCAGGCCTGGCTGGTGATGGCGGCGCACGCCATGGCCGGTTCGGGCGGCGGCCTCGCCTACTCGGTCGACGGCGAGCGCAAGACGGCGACGCGCGATCCGGTCGTGATCAATCCCGACCAGGCCGCGATCGGCCGCGGCGTCCGCGTGAAGAACGAAGGCGACGGCACGGTATGGATGCAGGTCACGGCGCGTGGCGTGCCCAACGAGCCGATGCCTGCGGCCACGGAGGGGCTGAGCGTGCAGCGCGAGTTCCTGACGCTGGATGGAAGACGCGCCGACCTGCGCCGCCTGCGCCAGAACGAGCGGCTGATCGTGTCGATCACCGGCCGCAACCTCGAGGGCGGCTACCACGAGGTCGCCCTGCTCGACCTGCTGCCGGCGGGCTTCGAGATCGAGACGGTGCTGACCGAAGAGAAGGCGAAGCCCTTCACCTTCCTGCCCAAGCTCAGCGAGACGCGCATCGCCGAAGGTCGCGACGACCGCTTCTTCGCCTCGCTCAGCCTCGGCCGGCGGACCTACCGCTCGTGGTGGGATTCCGACGAGGACCTGAAGCGCAGCATCAACTCCTACCATGTCGCCTACATCGTGCGCGCCGTGACGCCGGGCAACTTCGCCCTGCCGGCCACGAACGTGTCCGACATGTACGCCCCGCGCATCTATGGCCGCACCGCGATGGGCCGCGTCGAGATCGCGCCGCGGTAAGGCGATGCGCGACCGCAACGAACGCTTTCCTCCCCACGCTCCGCGTGGGGAGGTGGCCGCGAAGCGGACGGAGGGGTCATGACTCTTGACCCCTCCGTCGGCGTAAGACGCCGACACCTCCCCAAGCTTCGCTTGGGGAGGAAGCTGCGGAGGGGCTTCGTCGGATTGGCGCTCGCCGCCACTTCGTTGGCGGCAGGCGCGCTGGCGCTCGATCGGCTCTTCCCACCGAACCTGTCGCGCTATCACGACCGCTCGACGGAGATCGTCGATTCGAGCGGCCGCCTGCTGCGCGCCTTCACCACGGCCGACGGCAAGTGGCGGCTCGGGACCACGGTCGACGACGTCGCCCCGGTCTACCTCGCGCTGCTCAAGGCCTATGAGGATCGCCGCTTCGACGACCACTGGGGCGTCGATCCCCTGGCCGCGGTGCGCGCCGCCGAGCAATGGATCAGCCGCGGCCGCATCGTGTCGGGCGCATCGACGCTGTCCATGCAGGCCGTCCGCCTGCTGGAGCCCGAGCTCTTCCGCATCGGACCGCGGCGCACGCTCGGCACCAAGCTGCTGCAGTCGGCGCGCGCCCTGCAGCTCGAATGGCGCTACTCCAAGCGCGAGGTGCTGGGCATCTACCTGACCCTGGCGCCGATGGGTGGCAACCTCGAGGGCGTGCGCGCCGCCTCGTTCGCCTATTTCGGCAAGGAGCCGAAGCACCTCAACGCCGCTGAAGCCGCGCTCCTGGTGGCCATCCCGCAATCGCCCGAGCGCCGCCGGCCCGACCGCTCGCCGGCCGCCGCGCAGGCCGCGCGCGAGCGCGTGCTGGACCGCGGGCTCCAGCACGAGGTGATCGATGCCTCCCTGCGCGACCTGGCGTCGAGCCGGCCAGTGCCCAACCGGCGGCTGGCCATGCCGCTGCACGCGCCGCACCTCGCGGCATGGCTCGCCGGCCAGTCGCCGGGCGTCGTGGTGCCGACCACCATCCGCCTGGAACTTCAGTCGGCCATGCTGCAGCTCGCCCGCGAGGAGCGCGGCCGCATCGCCGACCGGCCGGACATCGCCATCGTCGCGGTCGACAACCGCACGGGGACCGTCGTCGCCTGGCAGGGCGGTTCCGATTATTTCGGCCGCGCCGGCCAGGTCGCCCTGGTGCGCGCCCATCGCTCGCCCGGCTCGGCGCTGAAGCCCCTGATCTACGCCATGGCGTTCGACGATCGCGTCCTGCATCCGGAATCGCTGATCGAGGACGTGCCGGTGCGCTTCCGCGACTGGCTGCCGCGCAACTTCGACCGCGACCACCAGGGCGCCGTCACCGTGCGCCGCGCCCTCCAGCAGTCGCTGAACGTGCCGGCGGTGTTGGCGTTGGAGAAGGTCGGGCCGCAGCGCTTCCTGTCGACCCTGCGCACCGCCGGCGCAACGCCCGGCCTGCCGCCGGGCGACACCGGCGCGTCGCTCGGCATCGCGCTCGGCAGCGCCACGATCTCGCCGCTCGAGATGGCCGGCCTCTATGCCGGGCTGGCGCGTGGCGGTGAGTTCGCGCCGCCCATCATTCGACGCGACCGCGCCGCACGGGAGCCCGTGCGCCTGATCGGCCCGGCCGCGGTCTGGTATGTCGGCGACGTGCTGGCCGAGGCGCCGCTGCCCGACGGCTTCGCCAACCTGCCCGTCGGCTTGCGCGAGCGGCGCATCGCCTACAAGACCGGCACGTCGGCGGGCTTCCGCGATGCCTGGGCCGTGGGCTACAGCAGCAACTGGACGGTGGTCGTATGGGTCGGCCACGCCGACGGCACGTCACGGCCCGGCCAGCTCGGCCGCCACGCCGCCCTCCCCGTCCTGCTCAAGGCCTTCAGCCGCCTGCCGGCCGAGGACAACATCGCCAAGCCCCCACCGCCCGACGTCCTGCGCGTCGCCTCGTGGCGCGACCTGCCGGTGCGCATGCGTTCGCTGGGGCCGACCGCCGAGCCCGGCAGCCTGCGCATCGCCTATCCGCCGGCCGACGCGCGCATCGAGCTCGCCAGCCGCGAGGCCGTGCCGCTCACGGCCAAGGGCGGCAAGGGCAGCCTGCGCTGGCTGATCGACGGCCGGCCGATCGACGGAACGAAGTGGGTGCCCGACGGACCCGGCCAGGTCCGCGTCGCCGTGGTCGACGAGGCGGGCCATTCCAGCGCCGTCACGGTGCGTATCGTCGAACGGCGTTAGAGCCACGGCTCCTCTGTCATCCCGAGCGAAGCGAGGGATCTTTCCTGCGGCTTCAAAGGCCCCTCGCTTCGGCTGAACGGCGAACGGGATCGCGTTCGGGCGACTCTGTCGGAAATGTCCGCAAGCCCTTGAAGCCTCTGTTCCTTCGGGCACCGGCGGTGGCCGGGCGATGTCGCCTAAACGCGACAGAAGCGATAATTCGTGTTCCTCGGCACGGTGGGGAGCGACGGAGGGAAAGCCCCGGTGCCTGCACTGCCGGCAGCGGTACAGGCACTCCCGCCTTTCACGCCCGACCCTCTTGTTGACCTTGAGAGGCTGCCCCCATCCATTGGGCCCCCGTTGAATTTCCGCTGTTCCCGCTGTTTCCGCTACTGGTTTCAGGATGGGACGATGGCCGGCCCCTCGCTCGGGGTCCGGGCGCGCCCGTCCGACCGGGTCAGCCGGATGGGCTGGCGCGGTATCCGCCGTGCGCGATGGTAATCGGATGAACGATGCATAGAGCAGAGCCGCCGGTAGGCGAGCGCACGACCAATATAACTTGAGTGACAGTTCGAGTCAACTACGGTTTTTTGGCGGACCATAGATCGCCAAAAATGCTTGATCGAGCATCAGTGCGCCTGCGACGCCCGACCGTGCCGAAACGACTCCCGAAGTCGATCTGAATTTTTGCGTGCCACATGGCCCCCTTTCACGCACTAACCTTGGCGCAACGGACAAGTGCTGGCACTGCTGTCATCGCGAAAGGGATCAGGCAAAAGCGAGCGCCACCGAAGCGACCAGCAGGACGGCAAAGGCGACGTTGATCAGGCGGTTGCTGCGCGGCTCGCGGAAGAAGCGCGTCAGGCCGGCCCCCGCCAGCAGCCAGGCAACATTGACCGCGACAATGATCAGGGTCAGCACCGTCATCTTGGCGGCGATGTCGGCGCCCATCCGGTCGGGCACCAGCACGAAGCCCGAATAGAGCGCCGCCATGGCGGCGTAGCCCTTGGGATTGACCAGTGACAGGGCCAGGCCCGCGATGAAGCTGGGCGCCTGCCGCCGGCCGTCATCTTCGGTCAATGGCGGCGCCGTGGCGATGCGCCAGGCGAGGTAGAGGAAATAGGCCGCCGCCAGCACAGTGACGACCGGGGTCGCGCCCGGCACGGCCATCAGCAGCCCGACCAGGCCGGCCGCCACCGCGGCCATGACCAGCACCATGCCGACGACGATGCCGGCGAGATAGGCCATGCCGCGGCCGGCGCCGAAGGCCGCTCCCGTCGCCGTGAGGCTGAGCGTCGCCGGGCCGGGGCTGCCGGCCAGGGCCAGGGCGGCGAGGAGAAAGCCGGACAGAGCATCCATGACCTCGATATCGGCGCTGCGGCGCCCGCGGTCTTGAACGTTCGTGCGCTATTTGCGCGCCAGCATCGCCGTGACGATCTCGCTCCACTCATCCTGCAGCGACATGCCCGACACCGGCTTGTCGGCGCGGCGGTACCAGTATTGGGCGTTGCTCATGTCGCCCTCCTGACGATGCAGGTGGGCGTGCACCCAGTCGCAGTCGGCCTCGCCTTCGTGGCCCTGCACGCATTTATGCGCACGATCCCAGTCGCCGCGCTTCAGCCACCACAAGGCCTCGAGCGCAGGCCCGACGCCAGCCGGCGGCGTCACCGCCGACACGCTGGAACGAAATGCTTCGATCGTCGTCATGGTCGTTCAGATCCTCCGTTCGAATGATCTTCGACGCAGCCCCACTGTCAGTAGTATTTCAAGTTGTCCGGGCACATCAAATGTCCGCTTCGGCGGTTCGCGCCGGCTGCGGCCGCGGCGACGGCGATCAAGCGCCAGAAGGCGCTTGCGGACATGGGCATCGCTGCCTTCAAGGCCACGCAAATGGCCAGAGATCGAGTGCCTCAAGGCGGGCCTTTCAGCGACGCTGCAGCGGGCATCGGATTCGTCTTCCTCGGCTCAGCGCCGGTCAGCACAGGCCGCAATCGGCTGAGGCAATAATCGAAGAACGAGGCGATGCGGGGAATTTTTCGCAGGTCGCGATGGGTGAGCAGGTAAATGGGATAGTCGACCTCTGGAATGGGGCCGATCACCCGTACGAGGTCTTCATCCAGGTCGGCGAGAGGCGAGGGCAAGAGTGCCAGACCGCCGCCCGACTTCACTGCAAGCAGGACGCTCGCAACGTTGCTCGCTTGCCCTGAGATGCGGGCCTGTGGAGCCTTCGCCGGCAGCCAGCGCGCCGCCGCGAGGGAGGCAATCTCACCGGTGAACTCGATGATGCAGTGGCTCCTGATGTCTTCAGGGCTTCTCGGCCGGCCGTTGCGCTCGACATATGACCGGCTCGCATAGACGGCCCACGGCACGTCGGCGATTTTCTTGCCGACCAAAGCTTCCTCCCGGACCTCTCCGCCGCGAAGGGCAACGTCCGCCTCGCCGTTCGACAGATCCAGAACGCGGTCGGTCATGAGCAACTCGATCTTGATGCCCGGATAGCTCTCGTGGAATTTCTCGAGCAGCTCCGACTTCATCAGGCGATGGGCAATCGACGTGGAGCATGTCAGTCGGACGGTTCCTCTCATGCCCTTGTCGAAGGTCGCGGCGTGACGCCGAAGGGCGCCCGCGGCCTGCTCGACGCGCTCCGCGTAGGGTCGCAGTTCTTTGCCGTATTCGGTGAGCCTGTAGCCGCTCGGACG
Organism: Pseudomonadota bacterium; assembly: GCA_023436825.1. The sequence goes on from JAEZHS010000162.1 coordinate 8,331, forward strand.
GCGCTCCACCAGGGGGCAGCCGAGACGCTTCTCCAGTTCGACCAGGCGACGGTGGACCGTCGATTGATTGACGCGCAAGGCCCTGGCTGCCGCCAGGCTACTGCCTTCCCGCGCGACCGCCAGTAGGTACCTGAGATCGCTCCAGTCGAACATTGTCAGGTTATGCATTGTTGCCCGCCCGCCGCGCAGCCTTGCTGCTCCATGCCGATCGCGGCCCATGCTATCCAGGCTTGCCCGCGTGTTCCAATGCGTTCGTGATCGGATCACGCGCCGTATCCACGCAGATGTGATGACGTCGATGCCGGACACAGCGCAGCTCGGCTCGACGTTGGGTGCATTTCACGAGTCGGGGGGAAAGCGACCATGAAGCTTCGTTTCCGATATGCCGCCGCAGCGCTAGCTCTGCTATCGACTGAAGCGCCTGCGCAGGAGCAGCCACTGACGACGAAATGCGAGTCGGCGCCTCTGATGGCCGCGTTCACTGTGTTCGGCGAGACCGGCCGCATGCCGCCAGACCTCGTCAGGTATCTCGGCGACGGGCCATGGCACAAGATCGAGCCCTACAAGGCCTTCGATAACGTCTACTATGTCGGCATCTGCTGGGTCTCTGCCTGGCTGATCACCTCGCCGAACGGCCACGTGTTGATCGACACGCTTTACGGGCCGCACACCAGCCAGATGCTGGGGAACATTCGCGCACTGGGGTTCGATCCCAAGGACATCAAGCTGGTCGTTGTCACCCACGGTCACTTCGACCACGCAGGAGGCATCAGCCAACTCAAATCAGAGCTTGCGCCCGGAACACGCTTCGCCATGACAAAAGAGGGATGGCGCGAAGGAGCGGAAGAATCAGTTTCGCATCCACGGTTCCCGTGGAAGATGATCGAGCCCGACATCGTGCTCACCGATGGTCAGACAGTCATCGGCGGCGACGTCGCCATTCAGGCGTTCGAGACACCCGGCCATACGATGGGCACCGCCTCGTTCGCATTCGATGCACGAGATGGCACTCGTACCTACCGCGCGGTCACGGTCGGCGGCCTGGGTTTGAACCGCATCCGCGGGCCGGAAGACGTGGAGGCGTTCATCGCAAGCCTGAAGCGCATCCGCGCCCTCACGCAGAATGGCGCGCGCCCTGTGGAGTTGCACCTGACGACACATGGCTTCTCGACGGGTCTCACCGAAGCAAAGGAGTCGCTCAAGACCCGCAAGCCTCCCGATCCGCATCCTCTTGTAGACTTGCCGGGCTTCCGCAAGCAGCTCGACGACTTGCAGGCCGGCGCCGAGAAGCGACTCGTTGTCGAGCGTCAGAAGAAGGGGAATTGATGTCAATGCCGCCAATCAAGAGCCCTCAAGCATCGGGGCGCATGGAAGGCTTGAAACAAGTCATGTGCTTACGACATGGCATTTCAAGTTGACCGGTTCTTGCGGAACATCAAATGCCCGCTTCAGAGGTTGACCACAGTCGAACCGGAAGCGGTGATGGCGTCGCTGTCGCTCGAGGCCGCGCCAGCTGGCTGGCAATGTGTGTCGGCATCGAGCGCAATGGGCAGCTGACGGGGGCAGCTCCATGGCCCTATGCCGCCGCCTTCGCCTTCAACGCCTGCGCCACCTTAGAGGCCGGCTCGCGGCCGAGCGCCACGCAGATCTCGCGGCCGGCCCTCGCGATGGCGTCGAGATCGACGCCGTGCTCGATGCCGAGCCCGTTCATCAGGTAGATCACATCCTCCGTCCCGACATTGCCCGAGGCGCCCTTGGCATAGGGGCAACCGCCGAGCCCGGCGACGGCGGTGTCGAACACGGCGATGCCCCGCTCCATCACCGCCAGGATGTTGGCCAGCGACTGGCCATAGGTGTCGTGGAAATGCGCCGCGAGCTTTTCCCGCGGCACCTTCTCGGCGACGGCGTCGACCATGGCGACGCACTCGCCCGGCGTGCCGACGCCGATCGTGTCCCCGAGCGAGACTTCGTAGCAGCCCATCTGAAACAGCCGCTCCGAGACCTCGGCAACCTTGGCGGGTGCAACTTTTCCGTCATAAGGGCAGGCGATCACGGTCGAGACGTAGCCGCGGACCTTCATGCCGTGCCGTTGCGCAGCCTCCATCACCGGCTCGAATCGCGCGAAGCTTTCATCGATTGAGCAATTTGTGTTCTTGCGGCAGAAAGCCTCCGAAGCCGCGGTGAAAATGGCGATTTCCTCGCATTTCGCCTCGATGGCGCCATTCATGCCCTGCTTGTTGGGCACCAGCACGGGATAGCCGACGCCGGGCGTGCGCTTGATGCGTGACATCACCTCGTCTGTATTGGCCATCTGCGGCACCCATTTGGGCGACACGAAGCTGCCCGCCTCGACGGCGGAGTGGCCCGCCGCCGACAGGGCGTCGATCAGCGCGACCTTGGCCTCCACCGGCACCGGCCTCGCCTCGTTCTGCCGGCCGTCGCGCGGCCCCACTTCAACGAGTCGCACGCGCCTCGGATGATTCATCATTGCCTCCGAAAAATTCCCGCCATACTTCTAGCACGCTGATTGGGGTTTGGGTGCTTGGGGGCAGTCGTGACGCTGGTCCAGGGACTGGTGCTGCTCATATTCATGTCATTCGGCGCAGCATTTGGCTTTTATCTGGGGACGAAGAGAGTGCGCCGCCGCTCGGTGTTCGGCGACGATTACGTGGGGAGTCCCAATCATCGTCGCATCATGGCACGGCGGCAGCTCATGCGCCTGCTCAGCACTTTCCTCTATGGTCTCGGCGGAATTCTGGCGGGTTTCGCCTTTCTCGTGGTCGCGCGGCGGCGCTAGGGCACGATGCGTCCATGTGGAATCACCTGGGCGCAACGTGTCCTGTGAAACAAGCACCACCTGATCGCATTCCGCTCCAGCAAACTAAAGCGCGATAGGAGGGTGCCCGCCTACTGCCGCCTCCAGGTCGATTCCGGACATTGGACGCGCTGAGCAGTTCATCCGGAATTGATCCATAGCGGATATGCTTTGGTTCTACGCCGATGTCCGATTTCGAAGGCAAAGCCGACATGGCCTCCTAAAACGCCAAACGTCAGGCATGCTCCAGCAAGCCGAACTTCGCTTTCGCGCTCCCAGCGTCGCCACCGGATTCTGCAGGCTGCGCTGGATCACCCGCTTCAGCGGCCGCGCGCCATAGACCGGGTCGTAGCTGCGGTGGCCGGCCAGTGCACCGCCTTGCTGTCGAACTCGAGGTCGATCTTGCGGTTGCTGAGCAGCTTCTGCAGGCGACTAAGCTGGATCTCGACGATGTCCTGCATGTGCGCGCGGCTGAGGCGGTTGACCAGCAGGATCTCGTCCAGGGGTTCAGGAACTCCGGCCGGAAAGCACCGGCGCACCTCCTCCATCCTGGTCGCGCACCGTCTCGGCGCTCTCGCCTGTCAGGCGACCGTCATCCAGCACCTGCAGCCCGCTCATTGGGCCGAAGTGACGCAGATGGATTTACGGCCCCAGACCGAATTGACTATAAGGTCATTACGACTATATAGTCGCTTTGACTAGACAGTCACGAGAGGCTGATCCATGTTGAACGTCCTCACCGAAAGGGCATCGACCCGGGTTCCGGTTCGCCCTTCCTTCGAGCGCATTGCGCTCGCCCTGCAAGGCGGCGGAGCGTTGGGCGCCTACCAGGGCGGAGTCTACCAAGCGCTGGCAGAGGCCGGGCTCCATCCCGACTGGGTCGCCGGCATCTCGATCGGCGCCATCAACCATCATCGCGGGAAATCTGCCGGAACACCGCGTCGCGCGGCTGCGCGAGTTCTGGGACATTGTGTCCTCGCCGCAGGTGCCGTGGCTCGGCCGTACCCCCGACGGCGAACCTTTTCTCAAAGGCGATACTGCACGCTCGTGGCTGAACCAATGCTCGGCCGCCTCGGTCGCCTGGTCGGGGATCGCCGGCTTCTTCAGTCCGCGCACCGTATCGCCCTGGTTCTCCCCGGATGGGGAAATGGCGGCCACGAGCTACTACGACACGCGAGCCCTAGAGCAGACTCTCGAGCGGCTGATCGATTTCGACCGCATCAACGATGGTCCGATGCGCCTCAGCATCGGTGCGGTCAACGTGCGAACCGGCGACTTCGTGTACTTCGACAAGACCACGCATCGCATTGGGCCCCGGCACGTGATGGCGAGCGGCGCCCTGCCGCCCGGCTTTCCCGCCATCGAGATCGACGGTCAGCACTACTGGGATGGCGGCCTGGTCTCGAACACGCCCCTAGGCTGGATGGTCGATGCCGGGCCACCGAAGGACACGCTGGTGTTCCAGGTCGATCTGTGGAGCGCACGCGGAGCGTTTCCCCGAAACATGGCGCGCGTCGCGACGCGGCAAAAGGAAATCCAGTATTCCAGCCGCACGCGCGCCGAGTCGAACCGCTTCAAGGAGCTGCAGCGCTTCAAGAACCAGGTGGCAGAGCTGCTTGCCAAGCTCCCGCCCGACCTCGCCAACGGTCCGGAGGCAACGCGCCTGGGCGCTCTCTGCGAGAGCAAGGTCGGGAACCTCATCCAGCTGATCTATCACTCGAAGGAATACGAAGGCGATTCCAAGGATTACGAGTTTTCCCGCCAGAGCATCGAGGAGCGCTGGCGCACGGGCTACCACGACACCGTGCGCACGCTGCGGCACCCGGAGGTGCTGGAGCGCCCGTCCTCGCCGGACGGCGTGTTCATCTTCGATGTCGACCAACACGGCCGCGAATAGGGGAGATGGACGATGAAGGAACGCGATGTCCGCGGGCGCGCATTCGCCATGCCGCTCACCAGCCCGGCCTACCCGCCGGGGCCCTACCGCTTCCACCACAGGGAATATCTCATCATCCCCTACCGCACCGACGCGCAAAAACTGCGCGCGCTCGTGCCGGAGCCGCTGCAGGTCGAGGAGCCGGTGGTCAGGTATGAGTTCATCCGCATGCCCGATTCGACGGGCTTCGGCGATTACAGCGAGAGCGGCCAGGTCATCCCGGTTTCGTTCGCAGGACGCAAGGGCGCCTACACCCACGCCATGTTCCTCAATGACGAGCCGCCGCTCGCGGCCGGCCGGGAGGTGTGGGGTTTTCCCAAGAAGCTCGCCACGCCCCGCCTGCGGGTCGAAGTCGACACCCTGATCGGCACGCTCGACTACGGTCCCGCCCGCGTCGCGACCGGCACGATGGGCTACAAGCACGGCCCCGCCGATCTCGCCGTCGTCAAGGCATCGCTCGAAGCCCCCAACTTCCTGCTCAAGATCATTCCCCATGTCGACGGAACAGCGCGCATCTGCGAGCTCGTTGAATACCGGCTAGAGGACATTCAGCTGGAAGGCGCCTGGGTCGGGCCCGGCGCCCTCGACCTGCACGCCCACGCCCTGGCGCCGGTCGCCGAGCTGCCGGTGCTGGAGGTCCTGTCAGCGACGCACATCGTCGCCGACCTAACCCTCGGCCTGGGCAAGGTCGTGCACGACTACCTGAAACTTCCCCTGACGGAGATGAATCATGCGGCTTGAAAACAAGGTTGCCGTCGTGACCGGCGCGGCAAGCGGAATCGGCAAGGAAATTGCCAGGCTCTTCGCGCGTGAAGGGGCGAAGGTCGTGATCGCAGACCACAACCAGCAGCGCGCCGACGATGTCGCGAGCGAGCTGGGGGCCGAACGCGCCATCGGGATCGGCGTCGACGTCAGCGACGAAGCGCAGGTCGAAGCCTGCTTCTCCAAAGCCGTGGCGATACTGGGCAGGGTCGACATCCTGGTCTCCAACGCCGGCATCCAGACAGTGGCGCCGGTCGAGGATTTCGACTTCGCCAAGTGGCGACAGCTGCTGGCCGTTCATCTCGACGGCGCTTTCCTGACCACGCGCGCGGCCTTGCGGCACATGTATGCCGCCGGCCGGGGCGGCAGCATCATTTACATGGGCTCGGTCCATTCGAAGGAGGCGTCGGTACTGAAGGCGCCGTATGTCACCGCGAAGCACGGTCTGATCGGGCTTGCCAAGGTCGTCGCCAAGGAAGGCGGCAAGCGCGGCGTGCGCGCCAACGTCATCTGCCCGGGATTCGTGCGCACTCCGCTGGTTGACCGGCAGATCCCGGAGCAGGCGAGAGAGCTCGGGATATCCGAGCAGGACGTCGTCCGCAACGTGATGCTCAAGGAAACGGTCGACGGCGAGTTCGCGCTTACCGGCCAGTCGGTCGTGGTGAGCCATGGCTGGCATCTGCAATAGCGGCCCGCGACACAACGACAGGAGACGCACATGGTGAAAGTGAACCTGGAAAGAAGAGCGGAGATCGGGCTGGCCAAGCGCAATCGAACGCGCGCCGCCATCCTGGAAGCAGCGCGCGCCTGCTACGCCGCGCCGAAGGCGGCGCCGGTCACGGTGGATGCGGTGATGCAGCTGGCCGGGATGGCCAAGGGCACCTTCTATGTGCATTTCGAGGACCTTGCCGCCCTCGAGGCAGAGCTCGGCGAGAGCCTTACCGATGAGCTCGATCGGCGCTTGCAGCCGGCGCGGCTGTCCTCTCAGCACCCGCTGACGCGCCTTGCCACCGCGGTGACCGTGCTCCTGCGTGACCTTGCGCACTCGCCGGCGCAGGCCCGCCTGGTGGCGCGCGCGGCGGCAGCGATCCCCGACGTTGCCAACGCGATGCAGGCGCATCTGCGCCAGGATCTGGCCGACGTGAAGGCCGCGAACTGTCTGGCGGTGTCGTCGGTCGAGCTGGCTGCGCACATCGTCACCGCCGTGAGCCGGCAGGCGGCGCAGGATCTCGCCGAGGCCCGCATCGACGCGGGTGCGATTCCGGACATCGTGCAGGCGATCCTGCGTGCCGTCGGATGCACACCGCGCGAAGCAGTGCGGCATGCGGAGGCCGCCGCGCGCGTTGCCGCCGTCCATTCTTCGTAAGCGCTCCGCATCAGCGGAGGCCCCTGTTCTGGAGTGAAGGCTATGAGCATTTGCAGTTTCCGGGCGGCCGTGACCGCCGGCACCTTGATCGTGGTGGCCGCTTGCGTCACCGGCTGCGAGAAGAAGGTCGCGCGTACGCCAGATCCTCGTCCGGTGCGAATCGTCACCGTCGAATCGCAGGCCGACGGCGAGACAGTCGCCTTCACTGGGCAGATTCGCGCCAAGGACCAAGTCAATCTGGCCTTCCGCATCGGTGGCCGGATGATCGAGCGCCACGCCAGTCTTGGGGAAACGATCGCGGCGGGCCAGGTCGTGGCCAGGCTCGAGTCCCAGGACGAACAGAACTCGGTGCGCTCAGCCGAGGCCACGCTCAGCTCGGCGCAGGCCGCCTTGACACAGGCCACGCTCACCTTCGGCCGGCAGCAAGAGCTGTTGAAGAACGGCTGGACGCCACGGGCCAAGTTCGACGATGCCCAGGAAGCCCTGCGAACGGCTCAAGCGCAGGTCGAGTCGGCCCAGGCACAACTGCGCATCGCGCAGGATCGATTGAGCTACACGGTGCTACGCGCCGATGGTCCGGGGGCGGTCACGGCAACGGGCGCCAATGCCGGCGAGGTGATCCAGGCCGGGCAGATGGTCGTGCGACTTGCGGGTACGACCAAGCTCGATGCGGTTTTCGACATCCCCGAGCAGCTCGTCCGAACTGGCCCTCGCGATCCGGTCGTCCTGCTTGCGCTTGGCGACGACCCCGGCGTGCAGGCCACCGGCACCGTGCGTGAGGTCGCACCGCAGGCCGATGCGGCAACCCGGACCTTCCAGGTCAAGGTCGGCATCAGCAATCCGCCCGATGGCATGAAGCTCGGCGCGACGGTGACGGGGCACATCAAGCTTCCCGCTCCGGAGGGCCTCGCCGTGCCGGCAACTGCTCTCACCGAGGGCAATGGGCGCCCGGCGGTGTGGGTGGTCGATCGCGATACCAGCACGGTCTCCCTGCGCACCGTCGACGTGGCGCGATACGACCCTGCCGCCGTGGTCATCTCGCACGGGCTCGAGAAGGGCGACGTCGTGGTCACTGCAGGTGTGCAGATGTTGCGGCCGGGCCAGAAGGTCCGCCTGTTGGGAGACGGCTGATGAAGGGCTTCAATCTCTCGGAATGGGCGCTGCGGCACCGCTCGCTCGTGACCTATTTCATGCTGATGATCCTGATCGCGGGCGTCTTCGACTACTTCAAGCTCGGCCGCAGCGAGGATCCCGACTTCACGGTCAAGACCATGGTGGTCGGCGCCGAGTGGCCCGGCGCGAGCGTCGAGGACACCGTGGAGCAGATCACCGATCGCCTGGAGCGCAAACTGCAGGAGACGCCGAGCCTGGACTATGTGAAGAGCTATACCAGCGCCGGCCGGGCCACGATCTTCGTGTACCTGAAGGACTCCACCCCACCACGCGACGTGCCGGACATCTGGTACCAGGTTCGCAAGAAGGTGAAGGACATCGAGGGCACGCTGCCACAGGGCGTCGTCGGTCCCCGCTTCAACGATGAGTTCGGCGACACCTACGGCATCGTCTACGGCTTCACCGCCAACGGCTTCACGGAGCGCGAGCTTCTCGACTACGTCCACGAGGCCCGCAAGCAGCTGCTCGAACTGCCGGACATCTCCAAGATCGACATCCTGGGGGCGCAGGACGAGCGGGTGTACGTCGAATTCTCGCATGAAAAGCTCGCTGGCCTGGGCATCGATCGCTCAAAGCTGATCGATGCGCTCAAGGCCCAGAACGCAGTCACCCCGGCAGGCATCGTCCAGACCGGGGACGAGAAGATCCTGGTGCGCGTCTCCGGCGCGTTCCTGTCGGAGAAGGACGTCCTCGGCATCAACTTCGTCTCCGATGGGCGCATCATCCGCCTGGGCGATATCGCCCGCGTGACGCGGGGACCGGTCGATCCGGCACAGCCCATGTTCCGCGTCAACGGCCGGCAAGGGATCGGCATCGCCATCGCCATGCGCAAGGGCGGCGACGTCACCGCGCTTGGCCACAACGTGGCCGAAGCGATGGCGCGCATCACGGAGAATCTGCCGGTTGGCATCGAGCCGGCACAGGTCGCCAACCAGACGGTGACCGTCGAGCACGCGGTCGATGAATTCATGGAGGCGCTGTGGGAGGCCATTGCCATCGTGCTGGGCGTCAGCCTGATCAGCCTTGGCGTGCGTGCGGGCGCCGTGGTGGCGCTGTCGATCCCGTTGGTGCTGGCGGCAGTCTTCATGGTCATGAGCTTCGCCGGCATCGATCTGCAGCGCATCTCGCTCGGTGCGCTGATCATCGCGCTCGGTCTCCTGGTCGATGACGCCATGATCACCGTCGAATCGATGGTCACACGGCTCGAACGCGGCGACGACAAGGAGAGCGCGGCCAGCTTCGCGTACACCTCGACGGCCTTTCCCATGCTGAGTGGCACCCTGGTCACGGTGGCGGGGTTCGTGCCGATCGGCTTCGCGCGCAGCGCCGCCGGCGAGTACACCTTCTCGATCTTCGCCGTCGTCGCCATTGCGCTGCTTGCCTCCTGGGTGGTGGCAGTGGTCTTCGCGCCCTTGCTTGGCGTCTGGATCCTGAAGAAGCCCAAGGGGGCGCACTCCGAGGAGCCGGGACCGATCCTGCGCACCTTCCGGCGGTTCCTCGAGCTGGCGATGCGCGGGCGCTGGATCACGCTTGTCGCCACGCTCGCGGTGTGCGCGCTCTCCGTGATCGCCATGCGCTGGGTGCCGCAACAGTTCTTCCCCTCGTCAGACCGACCCGAGTTGCTGGTCGACCTGCAGCTGCCGGAAAACGCCTCGATCTATGCCACGCGCGATGTCGGGGCGCGCTTCGATGCGCTGCTGAAGGGCGATACCGATGTCGAGCACTGGAGCACCTACATCGGCCAGGGCACCGTGCGCTTCTACCTGCCGCTGAACGTGCAGCTGCCTAACGATTTCTTCGGGCAGGCCGTGGTCGTCACCAAGGGGCTGGAGGAGCGCGAGCGCGTGAAGGCCAAGCTGGAGAAGGCTCTGGCCAGCGAATTCCCGAATCTGATCGCCCGCGTCTACCCGCTGGAACTCGGCCCGCCGGTGGGCTGGCCGCTGCAGTATCGGGTGAGCGGCCCGCGGCCCGAGCAGGTGCGCGCAATGGCCTTCAAGGTAGCCGAAATCCTCGGTGGCGATCCGGACGCCACGAACGTGAACTACAACTGGATGGAGCCCGCCCGCACCGTCCGCATCCGCGTCGACCAGGACCAGGCGCGCTTGCTGGGGCTGAGCTCGCGCGATCTGGCGCAGTCGCTGAACACCGTCGTGACCGGCGTCACGGCCACCGAGCTGCGCAGCGGTATCCATCTCGTCGATGTCGTGGTGCGCGCCTCAGCCGAGCAGCGCATGTCGCTGTCGACCATCCGCACGCTGCAGGTACCCCTGCCCAACGGCAAGACCGTGCCGCTCGCCCAGATCGCCGAAGTCGAGTACGACCAGGAGTATCCGGTGATCTGGCGACGCGACCGCAGGCCGACGGTGACGGTGCAGGCCGATGTCGTGCCGGGCGTCCAGGCCGCCACGGTCGTGCAGGCCGTGGCCGCGAAAATGGAGGCGCTGAACGCCAGTCTCCCCTACGGCTACCGCATCGACACCGGCGGCACCGTCGAGGAAAGCGTCAAGGGACAGGTATCGGTGGCGGCCGTCGTGCCGTTGATGCTGGTCCTGATGCTCACCGTGCTGATGATCCAGCTCAGGAGCTTCAGCCGCCTGTTCCTGGTCCTGAGCGTGGCACCGCTTGGTCTCATCGGTGTCGTTGCCGCCCTGCTGGTGGCGAACAAGCCTCTGGGCTTCGTGGCGCTTCTCGGAGTGCTTGCCCTGGTCGGCATGATCGCCCGCAATTCGGTCATCCTCATCGACCAGATCGAGCATGAAAGGGCGCAAGGTCGGGACGCCTGGGAGGCAATCGTCGATGCCACGATGCATCGCTTCCGGCCGATCCTGCTCACCGCCGCGGCCGCTATCCTCGGCATGATTCCGATCGCGCCGACGATCTTCTGGGGGCCGATGGCCTACGCAATCATGGGCGGCCTGGCGGTCGCCACGGTTCTCACCCTTGTCTTCCTGCCGGCGTTGTACGTGATCTGGTTCCGGGTCCCGGCGCCGCAGGTTGCTCAAGTATCGGAACAGATTGCTGACGCACCGGAAGCGGAGGAGACATGTCCCTCGATCTTGCTGCCGTCCTGACCCAGGCGTCGGGTCTTCTGGGTGCCCTGATCGGCGGCGGCGCGTCGCTCGCCGTCGCCGTCTACAACCAGCGCTCCGAGGAGCGGTCAAAGCGCATCGCCGATGTGATCGCGAGGCGCGAGACCGTGTACGCCGACTTCCTGCAGAATGCGTCGAAGATCCTGCTCAACGCCTACACCCATGACGGCGTCGCGATGGGAAGCGACGAGCAGCATCTGGTCGGCCTTATCAACCGCATGCGGCTGTTTGCGCCGCCGCAGGTCGTCTTCGGCGCCGAGGCCGTGGTGCGGGCCCTCGTCGAGATTTCGTTGCAGCCCAGCGTCGAGCTGCGCCAGCTCGCGACACGGGCGCTGGCCGAAAGCCCGGAGCCTGATCCGTTCCTGAAGTTCAGCGTCATCTGCCGCAGCGACCTCGACAACATCCGGCGCTCCTCCAATGACTCGAAGGTCGCCTTTTGGCCTCGGATCGGACATCGGCACGTGGCTTCTCCATCGTCAGCTGTTGGCCCAAAGCTGACCTCGGCGGTTGGATGACAATGCTTCCCAGCCGTGCTCGCGCAGTCCCAGGATGGGACGCAGTTCAAGCCCAACCGCGCTCTGGGAAAAAAGGCAGCGTCTGGTAGCTCAGCTCGATTCTGAGCCCGTAGATGAAAGTGCGCTAGGCAGCATGGGGGCGCACCCGCATCACTCTCTATCTCAGGATTGTGGCAACCCTGCCGCTCGCCAAGCGCTGACCAATGGCTGGAATACCCGGTCTTCGATGCCGACCGTCACCAGGAACCGGTTCACGGAAAAGGTCGGGTCGAGTGTCAGCACGCGCCCAGCCTCGGCCTTCGCCTCGGCGTCATGGCCGAGTTCCGCCAGCACGGCCGCAAGGAAAGCGCGTGAGACGCTGAAACGCGGATTGAGCTCGACCGAGCGTGTCGCCGCGTCGTGGGCGTGGTCGAACTGGCGCAGATGGAAGTAGGAGATCGCCCGGGCATTCAGCGAGAGGTAGTTCAGTCGATCGAACGGGCTCAGTCGCAGTGCGCGCTCGCTGCGCTCCAACGCCGTCACCGCATCGCCCAGCCAAGACAGCACCAGCGCGCTCGAGCTCAGAGCGAAGAAGTTGGAATCGCTGAGCCTGAGCGCCCGGTCGAACAAGCTGAGCGCCATGTCATGGTCGTGGGCGTCGAGCGACATGACGAAGCCCGCGATACCGAGCGCCGAGGGGTCGTCGCCGCCGCTCTTGACGGCCGATTGCGCATGATGGATGGCGGCCGTCCGATCCTCCTGGCGCAGCCCCGCCCGGCTGTAGCGCGCGTGGTAGCAGAGGGCGAGCGGCGCATGGGCGCCGGCGTAGCCCGGCTCCAGCTCGATCGCCTTCTGCAGCAGCGGGATCGCGATGGCGGCCTCATCGGCCAAGTGGCTGTAGGCGAAGGGCGACGCGCGCAGCACGAGGTCGTAGGCGTCGAGGCTATGCGGCCGCTGGCGGCCCGCGCGCATGGTCTCAACGTAGCGCAGCGTAGGTTCGATCGCGCCCACGACGTTCATCGCGATCTCGTCCTGCAGCGCGAAGATGTCCTGTAGCGTGCGGTCGAAGCGCTCGACCCAAACATGCGCTCCGGTCTCGGCATCGATCAGCTGCGTGGAGATGCGAACGCGGTCGCCCGCCTTGCGCACGCCACCCTGCAACAGGTAACGCACACCAAGCTCGCGCCCGACCTCCCGAACGTCGACGGCACGGCCCTTGTAGATGAAGCTCGAATTGCGGGCGATGACGAATAGCCATTTGATGCGGGCAAGGCCCGCGATGATGTCCTCGACCACACCGTCGGCGAAATACTCCTGCTCTGCGTCGCTGCTCATGTTCTGGAAGGGCAGCACCGCAATCGAGGGACGATCAGGCAGTACCAGGGCCACCCTGTTCGCGACCGCCGGGACAGGCGTCGGCGCATCGCCGGCCGGCTCGTCGCGCACAGTGCCCACGAAGCGCACCCCTTTGCGCGGCAGAGTCTTGATCAGGCGCTGTCGCTCGCCGTCGTCGCCAAGCACCGCGCGCGCAGCATTGATGCAGGAGGCCAGCGCGGAGTCCGAGACGATGCGGCCGTTCCAGACGGTGGCGATCAGTTCGTCCTTGCTCGCGACCTTCTCGCGGTTGCGGATCAGGTAGACCAGCAGGTCGAACACAAGCGGTTCGACGGCGATCGGTTCGCCAGCGCGGCTGAGCTCGCGCCTGTGTAGGTCGAGCCGATACTCTTCGAACAAGAAGACCAAACCCGCCTCTCGACCACGTCTGCGCCCAAAATCCGGCCGCCCAGGCGATGCTGCGAGAATCCCAAAGAAAAGACAATACCGCCGTCAGCCGTTCCCCAAGCCGCTCACCGCAAGGGCTGGCATACTTCGCCCCAACAAGGATGAGCACAGTTGCAGGAGCAGGGTGATGCAGCAGAAATCCGTGATCGGCGATACCCGGTTGCCTGGGATCTCGGCGATGTTGGGGCCGTTCCTGGTCGCATCGGTTTTTACAGCCGCTATGGTGGGTATCGGCGGTGCGTTGCTCTACGGACCTGCCATACGCGCCACGCTTGAACGGCATTGGGCCGAGGAGATCGAGAGCGAGAACGGCGAAATCTGTCCATCGTTGGGCATGACTTCCCCAACTGGCCAGACGACCTGTGCCGAGGCGCTGGCGCGGGTGAGACGGCTCCATGAAGACCGGCTGTCGCGCGACTCGATTTTGTGAGCATCAGGGGGAGAGCAGCCATGGACAAGAACGCCGCCGGCTTGACGCGCCGGCAACTCTTGGGGACCTCCGCCACCGCCGGCATCGCTGCGGGAGCACCGGCACAGAAGCCGGCTCGCGCGGCCGAGCCGATCCGGATCGGCTTCGGAATGTCGCTGACCGGCCCCGGCGCGGGTGCCGGCAAAATGATGCTGGTCGGGCGGGAGATCTGGAAGGACGAGATCAATGCCAGGGGCGGCCTGCTCGGCCGGCCGGTGCAGTTCGTCTACTACGACGACCAGAGCAATCCGGGGAACGTGCCCGGCCTCTACGCCAAACTGATCGACCTCGACCGCGTCGATCTCTTGTGCTCCTCCTTCGGCACCAATCAGATCGCGCCTGCCATGCCGATCGTCATGGCCAAGAACATGGTCTACATGGGCCTGTTCGGCACGGGGGTGAACGACACCTTCCGCTACGACCGCTACTTCCAGATCCTGCCCAACGGGCCGGAAGGCAATCGCAGCCTCTCGAAGGGTTTCTTCGAGGTAGCGCGCACGATCAATCCGGTGCCGCGCACCGTGGCGCTGGCTGGCGAGGATACCGAATTCGGACAGAATATCCTGGCGGGTGCGCGCGCCAACGTCGCGCGGCTCAGCTTGCAGGTCGTCTACGACCGCAACTTCCCGGCCAGCACGGTCGACCATACGCCCGTCATGCGCGCCATCCAGAGCACCAAGCCTGACCTGGTCTTCGTCGCCTCCTATCCGGTTGGCTCGGTCGGCATGGTGCGCGCCATCAACGAGATCGGCTTCATGCCGCAGATGTTCGGCGGCGCGATGATCGGGCTCAGCTTCACGGCCACCAAGGCCCAGCTCGGCCGGCTGCTGAACGGCATCGTGATCAACGAGAACTACGTCCCGGAACCGACCATGAAGTTCCCGGGCATCGATGTCTTCCTGGAACAATACCAGTCGCGTGCCAAGGCCGCCGGCACCGATCCTTTGGGATTCTGGTCGCCTTTCGCCTACGCCGAGCTGCAGATCCTGGGCCAGGCCGTCACCGCTGTGGGCGCAATCGACCAAGCCCGGCTCGCTGACTACATGCACCGGTCGCCGTTCAGCACAATCGTCGGCGACGTGAAATTCGGGCCAGACGGAGAATGGGAGAAATCGCGCATCCTGTTCGTGCAGTACCGCAACATCCAGGGCAACGACGTCGGCCAGTTCCGGCAGCCCGGCAAGGCTGTGATCTTGTATCCGCCGGCGCTCAGGACGGGCGAGCTGGTCCATCCCTTCGCCCGGGCACGCACACAATGACGATGGCGACCGAGATCCCGCGGGCGCCAGCTTCGGATGCCAGACCGCCGTATCTCGAGTTGATCGGGATGGCGACGGCGATTTGGAAGGCGCGCGCCCTCTATGCGGCGGCCCACCTGGGAGTTGTCGATCTCCTGGCTGCCGAACCGCAGGACGTCGCCGCGCTCGCCACGCGCACCGGCACGCACGCGCCGTCGCTGCATCGTCTGCTGCGGGCGCTGGCAAGCTTCGGCGTACTGACCGAAGCCGAGCCGCGGCGCTTCGCCCTGACGCGGCTCGGCGCGGCGTTGCGGCAAGGCGCGGCGGGCGCGGCGCGGTCCACCGTGCTGACGCTCGCTGGCGACTGGCAGTGGCAGGCCTGGTCGCACTTTCTCGCGAGCCTGACTACTGGCAAGACAGGGTTGGCCGCCGCGGCCGGCCAGGACCTGTTCGCCTATCTCGCCGCCCATCCCCAGGACGGCGCCCACTTCGACGAGGCCATGGTCGGCCTATATGGCGGCCTGTGGCCGGCCGTCGTTGCGGCCTGGGATTTCTCGCCGCTCAAGTCGGTGGCGGACATTGGTGGCGGCGTGGGGCTGCTGCTGGCCGAGATTCTCTCGGCCCATCCGCACATGCGAGGCCTGCTGCTCGAGCAGGAGGCGACGGTCGCGAAGGCGCGGCAGGTGATGCAGCAGCGCGGGCTCACGCGGCGCTGCGAGATCGTTACCGGCGATTTTTTCACCGCGGTCCCGTCGGGCCATGACACCTATGTGCTGGCGCATGTGCTGCACGACTGGGACGATGCGCAGTGTCTGTCGATCCTGCGCCGGTGCCACGAGGCCATGCATCGCGACGCCCGCCTGTTGATCGTCGAGACTGTGCTGCCGGCCGGCGATGCGCCGCATCCAGGCAAGCTGCTCGATCTCGTCATGCTGACGGTAACCGGCGGCCGCGAACGGACCGAGCAGGAGTTCGCGGACCTACTGGCGGCCGCCGGGCTGCGGCTCGTGCGCGTCGTGCCGACGGCCGCCGAGCAAAGCATCGTCGAGGCTGCAGCCATATAGGGGCACCCCTAAGCGCCACACTTTGATATGGCCGTTGGCGAAGCTTAGAGAGCCGTGAGTCCGCTCCTGGCCCAAAGCCGACGTCGCCCGGGCCCGAAGGCAGGTCCGCTTCCGAGGGGAAAGCGGACGTCACGTGGACTCGCTCTCACCTCCGAGTCTGACCCGGAACCGACATTTGGCTTTCTCGAGACGATCCTTCGATCGCTCAGGAGCTGTTCGGAGCGTACTTCTTCGCCAGATAGACCTGGATAGCGTTGGTGTCCGCGCGGACCATCTTCCAGCACCGCAACCTGGTCGAGCGATTCCAGCCAGCCTGAATGATCAGGCCTCGCCTGATATCTCCAGAGGCATTTGAGTGCCCCCTACTTGGGTCTTGGTTGCACATGGTGGGACACTATGAGCCACTGTCCACCCAGCTTTTCGTACACATTGGTGACGATCCAATCGACCTTCCGAGTCGTGCCGTCCTTCATCTGTGCTTGGCCGGTCTCGACGCCGATCTCCCAAGCAAGATTACCGTTTACTTGGACGTGCTCGTCGACCAGCGAGACCGACCTCTGTGAAAACAATTTGTTGAACTCATTCCAGTATTTCTTCTGGGCCTCCCAGCCGACGATGATCGATTTGCTTTGTGGGCCGACGTAAGTGACATAAGGCGTATTGGCCCATACCTGTTGCATGGCGCTGCCGTCGTCGAGAACAGGCAGCGCCGAATAGAACGCCTTGCTTGCCCGTCTTACGGCATCGACATCCGGCAACTGCTGGGAGACAGCGCCGCTTGCAGGAAGCACCGACAATATCGCCAGTGCCAGGATCCGTCGGCGGTTCATTTCGTCCTCCTCCCACTGTGCTTAACTTTCTTGGCGCTAGAAGAAGAGGTCTGCTCTTCGTTGGTCGTGGCGAGATCTGATGTCGGCCAAAGCCGCAGCGCACTCGGTATAGTGTGCCGTTCCGGGCTCCATGCCGAACCTGGTGCAGAACGACCGATCGTCTTCAGCGACAGCGCGTGCGTTGGTGGTCTCGAGGCTCTCACGGATTTGCCGCCCCTTGATCAGAAGCAGACCGACGACGGCAATGGCCAGGGCTACGCAGACGCCGACCAAGCCTCGGCCCACCGAGGCAACCACTCGACCGGAAGGAACAGCTTCGGAACCCGACTTCGCAGCCATGCGGCCTCCGTAGGGTTGATAGGGACACGACTAAGTTATTGCGTGTAGCCCCTTTACAGCGAGGCGATAATCCGCGATTGACTCTGGTCATTCATGAATTGAATTCCTGAATATGGCCAACCCAGCGCAGGAAATGGGCGTGTTCGAGCGCGTTGCCGAGCGTGGCAGCTTTGCCGGGGCGGCTCAGGACACCGGACTGACGGCTTCTGCCGTCTCGAAGCTGGTCACGCGTCTGGAGCAACGTCTCGGCGTGCGCCTGGTCACCCGCACGACCAGGCGCCTAGCGCTGACGTCCGAAGGAGAGACCTTTCTCAGGCGATCGCGCGAGATCCTGGCGGCTATCGACGCGGCGGAGGCGGAGGTCGCTGCTGCGCGTCTGGCGGCGCGAGGTCGATTGCGTGTGCTGGCTCCCCCCGTGTTGGCGGTGGACCACCTCGCTCCGGCCGTGCCAGCGTTCCTGGCTCGCCATCCGCGGATCACGTTCGACTTTTTCGTGACCAACCGCGTCGTCGATCTGGTCAGGGAAAACGTCGACGTCGCGCTTCAGACTGGAACGCTCAGCAATTCAACCCTTGTTGCGCGGAAGATCGCCGATCTCAGGCAAGTGATCTGTGCCAGCCCACACTATTTGGCTCGCCATGGTCGACCGGAGGTGCCGTCCGACCTCGCGGCCCACTCCTGCCTTACCATGAGCGGCACGCCGAACTCGAGCGTCTGGCGCTTTCGCGTGAACAATCGGATCGTGCCGATCTACGTCAAGGGCTCAGCCTGTGCAGACAGTGCCGACATGCTGGTCAGGCTAGCAATCGAAGGCGTTGGCATTGTCCGCCTCGGCGAAATCGCAGTGGCGACCGCGATCCAGAAGGGCCTGCTGCAGCCATTGCTCCAAGAGACGCACCAGCCAGAAAGCTATCCGCTCTGGGCGGTCATGCCGCCCGGCAGGCAACGGGCTCTCAAGGTCAAGGTCTTCCTCGACTTTCTGTCAGGCCATTTCATCGCGCAGCCGTGGCGGGTACCTTATACCGTCGGTTCGCGGCCCATTTCGATCGCGTCGCAGTCGACGCGGGAGGGCCTAGATCAAGAGGGCTGATGTCTGCTGCTGGCCCGGATCCGATGTCGCCGGGCGCGAAGCCGGTTGGGTAAAGGGCGCCGAATGAAGGCAAGAGCATGATCAATGCCGCTTGAATCGATTCTGCGCGGCTTCGAGTGTCCCAAAGAGCGTGCGGGCTCTGCACACCATTTGGGTCTGAATGTCGCCGTGCCACCCGGTGCGCTGGGGCGACCAGGGGTGGGCGATCCATGCTGCCCACATGGGCGCGGCCGGATCGTCAAAGGCTCGAATGCCTCCTGCCGCGACTGAGCACGTCGCACCGCCGGGAAAGGCTTTTCGCCAGCATGAGGCCAGCTCCGTCTCGACGAGCGCGAAGCCCGCGGCCGTCATGAGATCGGCGATCTCTCTCCGTAGGGCATCGTTCATGGGCATGCCATGTGCCCTCCCTCTTGGTCACGATAGCACCCCAAGCGTGCAGGCGACCAACCGATTCTCGCGTTCCCGGATTTGCAGCTGGGTCCTTTCCGTCGGGCACGCTGAGCGGATCGTCAGGAATTGACCCGGAGCGGACCCGCACGACGCACTGCCTCGACGGCCATCCCTGCGCGGGGGTAAGGTCCGCCAGGAGATATCGATGAGCATTACGCTGGAAACGACTACGTCGCTCGCGGATCGAGCGCGGCTCCGGCTGTCGCTCGTCGTCGCTACGGCTATCGTTTGCGCAGTCGTGAGCGCGAGAACATTGCACGTGAGAATAGATGCGACTTCGGAATTTCCGCTCCCGATATGTGCCGCCGATGCCTCGTCCAGCTCATCGCTCAATAAAGTGGAAGTGATAAGTTCTCACGCGTTACCGGACATACCCGGCAAGAGAGTGACGGTTGTCCGAGTGACTTACGGACCGGGCGGCTTTACTCCGCCGCACCGTCATGCGGGTACGGTCACGGCCTACATCACCAAAGGCCAAATCAGGTCGCAACTCAAAGGTGGCCCGGTGGAGATATTCGATGTCGGTCAGTCGTTCTTCGAACCGCCGGGCGCGATACATCTCGTATCCGCCAACGCGAGCAACACCGACTGGGCCGAATTGATTGCCATTTTCGTCGCCGACGAAGGTGCACAATTGACGACCTTTATCGAGCTTTAGGCGACGAAGGCCGAAAGCAGAGATGCGCGCGTTGAAGCCAGCATCGCCTGCGCGCGTGTTTCCGATTTGATGGAACCGAACCAGCCGTACACATCCGACAGCATCTTGTGTGCCAATGCGTGATCCTGCCGCTCGGCCAGCAGGCAGGCGAGTGTCGGCCAGGCCGACGAAGTTGGCGATGCCCAGAAACTCCGCGACGAAGCGGTTGGCCGGCCGCAGGTAGGCCTCGGCCGGCGCCGCGACCTGCTGGGTGCGGCCCTAGTCCAGCACCATGATGCGGTCAGAGAGCGACAGTGCCTCCTCCTGGTCGTGCGTCACCAGGAGCGTGCTGACGCCGAGCGAGCGCTGGAGCTGCTTCAGCTCGACCTGCAGCTCCTCGCGCAGCTTGCGGTCGAGCGCCCCCAACGGCTCGTCGAGCAGCAGGATGTCGGGCTTGAAGACGATGGCGCGGGCGAGCGCCACACGCTGCTGCTGGCCGCCCGAAAGCTGCGAAGGCCGCCTGTCCTGATGTCGCTCATCGCAACGCCGCCATCGCCCGATCGGTTGCCGCCAGGGTCTCGTCGACGATCGCATCGTCGTGCGCCGTCGACAGGAACCACTTGCCGACCTGGTTGATGCGGATGCCTTCCTCCTGCAGGGCGGCATGAAAGGCCAGCACCTTGTCGCGATCGCAGGCGGCGGCATCGCGATAGTTCTTCGGCGCCGGACCCTCGGTGAAGAAGACCTGGAAAATCGCGGGCAGGCCCTGCACGCGCATCGCCAGCCGATGCTTCTCGCCAAGCGCGGCGATGCCCTGCATCAGCCGCGCGCCGCGCCGCTCGAGGTCGCGATAGACGGCGCCGTCGTCGCGCTCGAGCTCGTCGAGGGCGGCGAGCGCGGCGGCCATGCTCTGGACGTTGCCGTTGTAGGTACCGCCGTGCATCACGCCCTTGTCGGCCAGCGTGTCCATGACGTCGCGCCGTCCGGCCACCATGGCGAGCGGGAAACCCGCGGCCACGGCCTTGGCGTAGATCGCGAGATCGGCCGTGACTCCGAACCGCCCCTGGGCGCCGGTGAGGCCGACGCGGAAGCCGGTGATGACCTCGTCGCAGATGAAGAGCGCGCCCTTGGCATGGCAGAGGTCGCGGACGCCCGCGAGATAGCCCGGCTCGGGCAGGGCGGCGCCGCCATTCACCATCACGGGCTCCATGATGACACCCGCGATTTCGCCGGCATGGCGGTCGAAGGCAGCCTCGAGGGCGGCAAGGTCGTTCCAGCCGGCCACCACGACGTCGTCGAGCACGCTCGCCGGGATGCCGGGCGAGCCGGCGACCGGCACCGGCTCGTCGGCAGGGCCGGCCTCGTTCAGCGACGGGCCGGCGCTGATGTAGGCCTGGTCGCTCCAGCCGTGATAGTGGCCCTCGAACTTCAGGATCTTGTCGCGGCCGGTGAAGGCGCGGGCGAGCCGCATGGCCATCAGCACGGCCTCGGGGCCCGATGTCGCGAAGCGCACGACCTCGGCGCCGGGCAGCAGCCGACAGAGCCGCTCGGCGAGCTCGGCCTCGCGCGGGTTCTGGGCGGCATAGACCTGGCCGTCGGCGAGCGATCGGGCGACGGCGTCGATCACCGGCTTGGGCGCATGGCCGAGGATCGCCGGCCCGTTGCCCAGCACATAGTCGATGTGCACGTTGCCATCGACGTCATGCAGCCGGGCGCCCTCGCCGCGCGCGAAAAACAGCGGCACCGGAACGCTGGCATAGCGGACGTTGCTGCTGACGCCGCCCGCCAGGTGCTTCCTGGTACGGTCGTAGAGTGCGATCGACTTGGCGTAGCTGCGCATGGTCCCCCGACCCCGGCAAGAAGAGTGCCCGGATAACTGTGATCACAAACAACTCTAGGGGCCTGCATTTTAGCCAGCAACTATTTTTGTGATCACAAACCACGCGCGATCGGCTATGGTCGCGGACGATGCCGACCGCCAAAGCCAGCGTCCCCGCCGACACCTCGCTGCGCAGGCAGGTCTACGACTCCCTGCGCGACGCCCTGACGGCCGGCCGCTTCGCACCGGGGCAGAAGCTCACCTTCCGCTTCGTCGCGGGCGCGCTCGGCGTCAGCCTGACCCCGGTGCGCGAGGCGCTGCGCCGGCTGGTCGCCGAGGGCGCCTTCGAGATGCAGCCCAACCGCTCGGTCCGGGTGCCGCTCATGACCCGGGACCGCATCCTCGAGCTGCGCGACATGCGGATCGCGCTCGAGGGGCTGGCCGCCGAGAAGGCGGCGCGGCGCGCCAATCGCCATCACGTCGCCGAACTGCGCCGCATCGCCTTGGAGCTCGCGACCGCGCGCAGCCGCGGCGACCACGTCACCGACCGCCAGAAGATCCGCGAATTCCACTTCGCGCTCTATGCCATCGCCGACCAGCCGACGCTGCTGCGGGCGATCGAAGGACTGTGGCTGCAGACCGGCCCCTACCTGAACCTGCTCTTCCCGGAATTCATCAGCCGGCCGCACGGCCCGCAGACCCGCGCCCGCGTCATTCGAGCCCTGCAGGCACACGATGCGGTTGCGGCGCGGCGGGAAATTGAGAACGATATCGGCAATGCCCTGTCCTACATCGCCGCCCTCGCCGACGACGCCGGCAACATCGCACCGGTGACGCCCACGGTAACATCCAAGACCGCCGGCCGGCGACGCCGCGCAGCGGATGCGACGGCTCTCGAATTCAGTCACGCCCAATAACGTAACCAGTCACGGAGAAAGTCATATGGCCCAGCAGCTCAGCAACCAACGCATCGCCTGGTTCAACGGCAACTTCATGCCGGAAGGCCAGGTCATGATCCCGTTCCGCGACCGCAGCTGGAAGTATGGCGACGGCGCTTTCGACATGACGCGTACCTTCGAGGGCAAGCCGTTCCGGCTGAAGGAGCATATCGACCGCTTCTACCGTTCGCTGCGCTACCTGCAGATCGATCCCGGCATCGGCCCGAAGGAGATGGTGGCGCACAGCGAAGAGGTCGTGGCGCGCAACGAGCATCTCAGGCCGGCCGTCGGCGACTGGTGGGTCGGCCAGCGCGTCAGCCGCGGCGTCGACGCCGTGGGCGACGAGGGCTGGGACCACACCGGGCCCAACGTCGTGATCGAGGTGCTGCCGCTGCCCCTCAAGGCGCGCGCGCCGCTGTACCGCGACGGCGCGGAGGTCATCACGACGACGGTGCGCCGCACCGCGCCGTCGATGCTCTCGCCGCGCGCCAAGACGCACAACTATCTCAACATGATCGTGGCCGAAAAGCCGGTGAAGGCGCTGAATCCCAACGCCTGGGCGATCCTGCTCGACGAGCACGGCAACCTCGCCGAGGGGTTGGGCAGCAACATCTTCATCGTGCGCGAGGGCGAGCTGTTCACGCCATCCGAGCGCTATGTGCTGCCGGGCGTCAGCCGCCAGATGACCATGGACATGGCCAAGGCGCTCGGCATCAAGGTCACGACAGGCGACATCGACCTGTTCGACGCGGCCAACGCCGAGGAGATGTTCTTGACCTCGACCAGCCTCTGCATCCTGCCGGTCCGGAGCTTCAACGGCGGCCCGGTCGCCGACGGCAAGACGCCGGGACCGATCACCAAGAAGCTGATCGACGCCTATTCCAAGGACGTCGGCTGCGACTTCGTCGGGCAGTATCT
>JAEZHS010000186.1 GCA_023436825.1 Pseudomonadota bacterium
CGCTTGTCGCCAAAATCTCCAACACTCTCAATCGACATCGATGCTCCCCGACGCTCACCGATGCCTTGAATCACAAGCCCAACCATCCCGGCAAATCGCCCAAAAGATGTGTGAATGCCCTAGCCCCCAAAGGGGGAGAGGAGGATGAGAGCAGCGTGAGAGGGAGGAAAGTCGCAGCCGACTTGCGCTGCCCAAATTCTGTGCTAGGTGGCTCCCGTCCCAAGGAGCACCCTGAACCTGAAGAACGTCCTGCTGTTTCTCGCGTCGATCGTCGCAAGCATTCTCGTTGCCGAAGCAGCCGTCCGCTACATCGACGGCTATCCGATGTTCGCCACGCCGCTCGGCAAGCCGGAGGGCAGCGCGACCGTCGACCCGGCGGTGCTCGACAAGTTTCCGCTCGCCGCCGGCGTCGACAGCAAATGGTTCTTCAGCGAGCCGCCGCCGCTGCCCAACCGACGCAAGGTCGATCCCGAGTGGCAGAAGCTCTTCCACTACATCGAGGACCATAACGTCGGCGGCATGGAGTTCCGTCCGGCCGACCCGTTCAAGGCGTGGAACTCGGTCTTCGCCGGCGATCCCTGCCAGCACAAGTTCCTGCGTCACGCGCCGGGCATGCTTTATCTCTACGATCCACCCGACGGCGAGTCCCGGCCGCCCTATCGCTACATGCCCGACGCCACGCAGCCGACCGGCCTGGTGACCAACCAGATGGGCTGGCGCGGCGCGCCGATCGAGGTGCCGCGCGGATCCAAGACCATCCGCATCGTGTTCGTCGGCTCCTCGACCACCGTCGGCGCACCGCACCTGCCCTTTTCCTACCCCGAGCTGGTCGGCTACTGGCTGAATCGCTGGGCCGAGTCGCAGAAGCTCGACGTCCATTTCGAGGTGCTGAACTCGGCGCGCGAGAGCACCGTGTCGACCGACAACGTCGCCGTCGTGAAGAACGAGATCGTGTCGCTCAGGCCCGACTTGGTCGTGTACTACGAAGGCGGCAACCAGTTCGAATTGAACTCGATCGTCGACAAGGTGCCGCCGCGCTCGGCCGCGCCCAAGGCGCCGCCGGCCACCACCGTGCCGGAATGGCTTCAGGAGGCCGCGCGCTACTCGGCCATCGCCGCCCGCATCCGCGCCGCCATCGGCATGGCCGGCTCCTCGCAGGACGGCCGCGAATGGCCCAAGCCTGATTACCATCTGCAGTGGCCGCAGGGGCTGAGCGAAACCGATCCCGACCTCTCCTACCCCAAGCTGCCGGTCAACCTGAACCTGATCCAGCACGACCTCGACGAGATGCGCACCGCGGTTCAAAAGGTCGGCAGCGACTTCGCGGTGAGCTCGTTCCTGTGGATGGTGAAGGACGGCATGGTGCTCGACCCGGTCCGCCACAAATACATCCTCGAGCAGCTCAACAGCGGCTACTACCCGTTCCACTATCGCGACATGGAAAGGCTGTCGAACTTCCAGAACCGGCTGCTCGCCAAGTATGCCAAGACGCACGACATCCCGTTCATCGACACTGCGCGCTACTTCCCGCTCGAGCCCGACCTGTTCGTCGACGCCGTGCACACCAACTACGCCGGCCTGCGGCTGCAGGGCTGGATCACTTTCAATTTGCTGGTGCCGGTCGTCGAAAAGCACCTGACCGACCACTCATGGCCCCGGCCGACCGACCCCGCCGCGCCGGCCCTGCCCACGATCACACCGCGAAAGATCACGTTCACTTGCCAGTGACCTCTATATGACGAGCGCTCTTTCTCCTCTCCCCTTGGAAGAGAGAACAGGAGTGCTTCTCAGGCGGGAATGTGGGTGGATGTAAAGGCGCGTCCATTGGAGTAGCCTCAAGCGAACATCGACGGAGCGAGCCCATGCGCAACACGCGTCTCGAGATTCGTCTGCTCTCCGGCGCCGGTGGCGCCGAGATTTCCGGCGTCGACGTGGCCCAGGATCTCGACGACGAGACCATCGGCGAGATCCGCGATGCGCTCAACGAGCATTGCGTGGTGTTCTTCCGCGACCAGGAGCTCGACGCCGCCCGGCACAAGGCGTTCGCCCGCCGCTTCGGCGAGCTCTTCATCCATCCCAACTATGTCGGCATGGGCGACGATCCCGAGATCGTCATGGTTCGCCGCGAGCCTGGCGACACAGGCTATGTCGGCGAGGATTGGCACGCCGACACCACCATGTGCGCCGAGCCGCCGATGGGCGCCATCCTCTACGGCATCGACATCCCGCCCTACAGCGGCGACACCATGTTCGCCAACCAGTACCTCGCCTACGAGACGCTGTCGGAAGGCATGAAGAAGATGCTGGACGGGCTGCGCGCCGTGCACAGCGACATCATGGTGGCGGGCCCGCAGGCCGGGAAGAACAAGGGCCGCTCGACCAAGCATCGAGACGGCGCGGACTGGCGCGAGACGCGCAACAGCCATCCGGTGGTGCGCACCAATCTCGAAACCGGCCGCAAGATGCTGTTCGTCAACAAGTCCTACACGGTGGGCTTCGAGGGCATGACCGAGTCCGAGAGCAAGCCCTTGCTCGACTTCCTGTTCGAGCACGGCAACCGGCCGGAATTCACCTTCCGCTATCGCTGGCAGAAAGGCTCCATCGCCTTCTGGGACAATCGCAGCGCCAAGCACATCGCGCTCGGCGACACCGGTCCGTTCCGCCGCCTGCTGCGGCGCGTCCAGATCAGCGGCGACCGGCCAGTATGATCGGGCCAGTATGATCGGGCCAGTATGATCGGACCGGTGTGAAGAAACGCCTCTTCTCCTTCATCTCGATCGTCGTCGGCGTGATCGCCGCGCTGGCCACGGTCGAGCTCATGGCGATCGGCTGGCTCTATATCGAGGACGGCCGCCACACGCCGGCGGCCGAGCTGTTCGAGCGCACGCAGAACACCTACGTGCGCGACATGACCCGGGGCACGGGCTGTCGCTTCATCGACACGCTCTATCCGCACCCCTACTGGGCGTTCGTGCATCATGCCAATCCGCCCTGCGGCGTCTCGTGGGCGAACAATGTCGGCCTGTTCGGTCCCGACTTTCCGACCGTGAAGCCTGCCGACCGCTATGTCGTCATGATCAGCGGCGGCTCGGTCGCGGCCTACCTCGGCGGCAACCAGAAGCCGCCCTATCCGCGCTATCTCGAGGAGGAGCTGAACGCCCATTATGTCAGCCCCAACGGCAAGCCGTGGCTGGTGCTGGATGCCGCAGCCGGCGCGTGGAAGGAGCCGCAGTCCTTCATCGCCTTCGCGATGTATGCCAATGCCCTCGACGCCTTCATCAACCTCAGCGGCTACAACGAGCACTATTACTTCCAGCCGAAGATGGACCAGCGCCTGGAAGGCCCGGCGGCCAACTTTCTGGAAGCCAATCCGTTCGCCGCCGACGAGAATTTCGGCGACGCCGCGATCGGCTGGGTGATGGGGCGCATCGCCGGCGACATATCGGTCAATCCGATCCTCGGAAAATCGCACGCCGCCTACCTGCTCGTTCGCGCCATCGAGGCGGCGGCCAAGGGCAAGGACAGCTTCAAGTCGAACAAACGCACGACGATTCCGAGCCTATTCGCCCTGCCCAAGGACGTGCGGGACAATCCGCAACGGCTGTTCGACGTCCAGCTCGACCTCTACCAGAAGTACTTCCGGGCAACAGAGGCGGTGGCGCACGACAACGGCGTGAAGTCGGCCTACTTCATGCAGCCCATCCCGGCCTGGGGCAAGACGCTGACCGACGCGGAAAGGCGCGTGGTTGGCGACCTGGCCTACGGCGAGCTCTATCGCCGCATGGTCGCCGGCATGATGACGCTCAGCGAACGCGGGCTGCCGATCTACGACCTCGGCGATATCTTCAGGAACGACACCAGCACCATCTACGCCGACCAGATCCACTATCTCGCCGATGTCGAGGGCAACAGCCCCGGCAATCGCATGGTGGCGGCGCGAATCGGCGAGCTGCTGGCCCAGGCCTGGGGGCTGCAGCGCAAGCTGTGAGCCGTTCTTCCTTCCAAGCTCATGTTCCTCTTCCCCTTGGGGGAGAGGTTAGGTGAGGGGGGCAACGGAAAGGCTTCCTCCTGCATCACCCCCTCACCCAGCCTCTCCCCAAGGGGGGCCCCCAAGGGGGAGAGGAGCATGAGCCATCGCCGGCAGCCGCTCGGCCAGACGCGTCGCGTCGGCCAGCATGGCTTCGATCAGGTCGCGCACCGACACGACCTCGGTGATCAGGCCGGCCACCTGGCCCGCCGCCGACTGACGGCGGTCGCTCTTGTCATCGCCGTAGCGCGACATGCGGACACGGGTCGCGAGGTCCTTCAGCTCGGCGGCGTCGGCGCCGCGCGCCACCGCATCCTCGTAGGCCGCGATCTCGGGCGTGCTGATGCAGCGCACCGTGGCGCCGGTCATGGCGCGGGTGACGATGGTGTCGGTCTCGCGCATCGCCAGCAGTCGGTTGCGGCCCCACTCGTTGAGATCGGACTCACGTGTCGCCATGAAGCGCGTCCCCATCTGGATGCCGACGGCGCCGAGCGCGAAGGCGGCGACGAACCCGCGCGCATCGCCGATGCCGCCCGCCGCCAGCACCGGGATCTTCACCGCATCGACCACCTGCGGCACCAGCGGCAAGGTCGAGACCGTGCCGACATGACCGCCCGCCTCCGAGCCGGAGGCAACGACGGCATCGACGCCTTCGCGCTCCATGCGCCGGGCATGCTCGACCGTCGGGATGACCGACACGACCTTGATGCCGGCCTCCTTCAGACGGCGCACGACGGCCTCGCCCGGATCGGCCCGGCCCGTGGTGACGACGGGGATGCCGAGCTCGATGCAGGTCGCGGCGCAGCGTTCGGTGATGCCGCGGCCCATCGGCATGATGTTGACGCCGAACGGCTTGTCGGTGCGCTCTCGCACGCCGGCGATGTCGGAGCGCAGCTTCTGGTCGGTGCCGCCGAAGGTCGGCAACACGCCGAGCCCGCCCGCCTCGCTCACCGCCGCCACCAGCTCGACGCCACCGCCGCCCTGCATGGCGCCCTGCAGGATGGGGTACTTGATTCCCAGCAGGTCGCAGACGACGGTGTGGAACACGTCACTTCGCCTTGGTGCCCGTAACGCGGCTCAGCGACCCCGGGATGAAGTCGTGCAGGCCGACGTCTGAAAAGCCGGCGCTGCGGAAGTAACCCAGCACGTCCGCCTCCGAATGGGCGAGGCCCAGCGAATCAGACACGGCCTGGCCCAGGCCCCAATAGGCCGGCCCCCACGGCCCGGTGCGCTGGTCGTTGGTCATCTCGCCGACCAGATGCATCTGGCCGCCGGGCAGCAGCGCGTCGTGCGCCTTCCGGATGACGCTTGCGATCATGTCTCGGCCATACATCGGCAGGTTGGAGGCCATGATGGCGACGTCGCAATCGGTCGGGAACGGATCGCGCGTGAAGTTGCAGGCCTGGGCCTTTACGCGATCGGCGAGGCCATGCTCGGCGATGAAATCGCGCGCCACCTCGCACACGACAGGCAGGTCGAGCACCACGGCATGGATCGTCGGATGCTCCTTGGCGGCGGCGATGCAATAGGCGCCCGAGCCGCCGCCGATATCCATGACCTTGCTGCGGCCGGCGAGGTCGACCTGCCGGACGAAGCGACGGCCCGCCCCCAGGCCGATCGAGTATGTCGCCGCGTGGTAGCGGCGCGCGTCGGCCACGGTAAAAGTTTCGATCGAGCCCATCACCTTGAGGTCCTTGGTGCGCAAGTGCTCGGCCAGCCGGCCCCATTGCGTCCATTGCGGCTTGGTGAAGGTGATCCAGGGACCCATGTAGCCGGGCTTGCCTTCGACCAGGTAGCGCTCGACGTCGGCAGAATTGCGATGGCGTCCGTCGGCCTTCTCGAGCAGGCCGGCGGCGCACAGCATCACCATCAGCCGCTCGGCGTTGGTGGGATGGATGTCGACGGCCTTCGCCACTTCCTCGTAGGTCCCCGCGCCGTTGCTGATCGCCGTGAACACGCCGATCTCGACGGCGGCCATGAGAGCGGCCGACTGGCCGTAGGACTGCGCGATGTTCTGCAGGCGGACGGTGGTGGGCGTTGGTTCCGCCATGCTGCACTCCGTTGGTCGAACGACGCGAAGATGATCATCTGCACGACGAAGGTCGTAAAGCGCGGCGTGACGGCGATTGCGCTGGGCGATGCGAGCCTCCGCACCCGCTCCATCCTTCGCCGAGCTCAACCTGCCGTCGACCAGCATCCAGGTTGCCCGTTTGGCCGCCGGGATATTTCCAGCCTCATCCTGTCCGCCTCGTTGGCGAAGGGAAGCGCGGCGCCCGCCTTGCATCGGCCAATTCGTCGGCGGTCTTGCGGCGTAGGCTTCGCACCGAAACCGAGGTGATAGGCGTGTGAAGGTTCGACGAACGCCGGACACCCTCAGGGCAACAATCAAGTTTGAAATCCCGACTGAACATGCAACGCTTGCCCGAAGTTCTGACGTAGGCGCACTTGCTTCCTGGGACTAAAGGCGCGCCGCGACCGTTTTCTCGAGGAGGCGGGCAATGTCGCTGGTTGCAAACTCATCGTTCAGGACGTGCTTTTTCTGCAGCAATCCCACCACCAAACCAATCAGCGGTTCGGTCGGAAAAGGCGGGGCAAACAAGAAGGCCGATGTTCGAATCGTCCAAGCGTTCCTGAATTCGACGCCGCCGCAAGATGGCGGCCCGGCGGTTCTGCTGGCCGAAGACGGAATCATTGGTCCGAAAACACAGGCGGCGATCGACAAGTTTCAGGCGAAAGTCCTGACCCGGACTGACGGGCGGATTGATGTGGATGGGCCGACGATCAAGGCGCTGACAGCGCTCATCTGCGACTCTCCCTCCATTCCCGTCGGCCGGCTCGGGCTTGACGGCCGACCCGGACAGGCCGCCGGCTCGCCGTCGACGCCGCCGAAACCGACGCAGACTGGCCCGCAAATGGTCGCGGAAGGAAAGCAGATCCTGAAGGATCTCGAGCGCACCTTGATGTCGCTGCGCTTCAAGCTGTTGCATCAGACGCCGACGACCATGGCCTGGCTGAACAAGCATTTCGAGACCGCCAAGGTCAAGGTCACCCCGAACGATGCGGGCATGCTGCTCAGGATCGTCTCGGCAATCCATTTCCAGGTCTCGCGTGCCAATGCCTTCGGCGCGCACGGCATAGACAGCATCATCATGTTCGATCCGAAGTCCGGGCCCGGCGTCATCGCCTGGACCGTGCGCGGCGGCGACAAATTGTCGACGAAGCAGTTTCAGATCTACGTGGAAAAAGGTGTGAACATAAAGGCGCCGGGCCACACGGTCTTCCTCGGACCGATCTTTGCGAACCAGCCTGCCCCGATCGAGAAGCAATGGACCGTGATCCATGAGATGTGCCATTTCGTCGGGCCCCGCGACGGCACCGGACTCGAGATCAACGACAATGCCTATGCGTTTGAAGGGCATTTCCTGGGAATCGGCAAATGGTTCAAGCTGCACAATGCAGAATCGATCGCGCTGATGATCCTCGAATTTGCCGTCGGAACGGCCGCCATCGTTGCCACGCCGCGCCTGTCGAAGTTCAAATCGCACTTCGACACTTTCCCCAAGGTCGTTAACGGCGAGATCGTCACGAGCTGACCTCTGGGGCAGCCTGGCACCGGTTCGCAAAACGGCGCTTCGGACGTCGTGTGCAGCTTTCTCTAATTTTTGCAGAGGAATGGCGTCCCCGAGAGGATTCGAACCTCCGACCTCCGGTTTAGGAAACCGCTGCTCTATCCAGCTGAGCTACGGGGACACGCTGCTAGGTGCAACACAGTGCACGCGCACTTGTACTGCATTCAAAGGCGCGCGCAACGGCCTTCTGGTCGCAAAAAACGCCATAGCCGGGGCCGATATCAACGCTTTGAACCCCTCGGCGAAGGCCTCGGGAGTTCACAGGGCTCCCCCAAAGCGTCGGCCAGTCGCTCCACGACATCGATTCCGGCAGCGGAGACGCCGCTCGCCCAGGACGGCACCAGTGAATTCAAAGGCTATGCCGGACCTACACTTAAGGTCACCGCCGGAGTGGGCAAAGACGCCTTGGACGGAATGAGCCTCTGCCGCGTCGTTGCGGGTTGCAGCCGATAGTGTATCCCCACCCAATCCTTCAACCGCAACGACTTCGCCGACGACCAGACCATCTGCCTGCACCTGATAGCG
The DNA here is from genome assembly GCA_023436825.1 of Pseudomonadota bacterium. Next base: position 8,182 of record JAEZHS010000186.1, read on the forward strand.
GCGATAACGAGCCTGGGCACCAACAAGACGCGTAGGCCCTTTTGTCTCGGCAGATGGTCAGAAAACGAAAACTAGGCAAAGACGTTCCCTAACACCGACTGCGAGATCGCGGTCTGCATTCCGATTACCTCCACATCACACAACGAAGGAATCGCGACCGTCGGCTGCGGCTTTATTCTTAAGTCATTCTTAAGTCGACCAATGATTGGAAAATTGGAGCCTGTAAGGTTGGAGTATGGAAATTGTGTAAAGATCATGAATGAAAGAGGGAGAAACGACGATAGGTCAACGAGAGTAGGAGGCAGCGATGATGAAACGGCTTCTGCTCGCTTCTACTGCTTTGGTTGTCGGGGGTGCAGTGACACCCGCCATAGCCGCCGACCCGATCAAGATGGGGATCGGCGGCTATTACACCTACTACGGTGTGGCCGGCAATATCACCCCAACCTACGCCCTGAACGGTACTTTCACCAACTACAAGGGTTTCGAGTTCCTTCAGGAAGGCGAAATCCACTTCATTGGCCAGACAAAGCTGGACAACGGCACCTCGGTGGGTCTGACGGTCGAGCTCGAAGCGTGGGATCCGAGCTCCGCCACTGCCAACGCGCAGATCGACGAAGCATTCCTCTTCGCCTTCGGCGACTGGGGCCGCATGGAGTTGGGTTCCCGCGACGCAGCGACATACCGCATGTACTACGGCACGCCCTCGGCCTTCATCGGGTGGGGCGCCATTCAGCACAATCACAATTGGATCAACCAATCCGTCCTGAACAACAACAAGGCCTATTGGCGCACGATGGCAACCACCAACACGCCGACTTGGCAGGACGTCAACCGCATCAACTACTTCACGCCGCGCTTCCTCGGTCTGCAGGTCGGCGTGGGCTACGCTCCGAAGCTGAACATAACGGCAAACGGCGTCTCGGGTTCGCCCTATGTCAGCAGCGGTCCGGGTTTCGGCGCCGGCATCTGCGGCTACAACAACGCCACCAACATGAACAACTGTCCGAGTGCCGACTACGCCTGGCAGGATCTGTTCGACGTCGGCGCCAACTACCTGAACAAGTTCGGTGACTTCAGCGTCGCGCTGTACGGCGCGTTCGCCTACGCGTCGTTCGTGCCCGGCTTCTCGCCATTCGCAGGTTCGGCCAATATGGTGACCGGCGCCAACCTCACCGCCTGGAAGCAGTGGGTGGTCGGTGCCCAGTTCGCCTATGCCGGCTTCACCATCGGCGGCGCGCTCGGCTGGGACAACAACGGCCTCGGCGCCAACTACTACACCGGGGTCGACAACGACACCCGCTTCTACACCGCGGGCATCATGTACGAGACCGGTCCGTGGCAGATGTCGTTCATGTGGGCAGGGTTCTACAACACCAACGGCAACGGCTCGAGCAACGTGACTGCCATCGCGGTCGGGTCGCAGGCACAAACGCTCAGCGCGCCCAACAACGGCAGCGGCAACCCGTTTTCGGGTAACAGCACCGTCTTCAGCAACAATCCGTCGACCCAGGTTCTGTTCGGCACGGAAGTCGTGCAGAAGTGGGAAGTGGGCGCCAACTACGCCCTCGGCCCCGGCGTCAAGGCGGTCGGCGGCTTCCAGTACTACAACGCCTACGGTCCCAGCAACGCGGTAGTCGGCAACTCGTGGGCGGTCATGCTCGGCATGGACCTGCGCTTCTAAAGCGCGCGAATCCGACCGGATTCCGCGCTAGCCGCAGTCGGGATCAGAGCGACGAAAGAGCGGGCGAGAGCCCGCTCATTCTTTGACGTCTGCCCCTTCACCCCGCGGCTGCAGGACAGCATACTGCGGTCAACGGCCAGGGTGCCGCGGTGACCGAGGGGGCGAGGGCGATGATCCGGTGTGTGCGTCTGTGGACCGGCGAGGACCAGAATTCGCATGCCGAGGATGGTTTCATCGATCTCGAGCCCGGCGCGCGCGGCGATTTTCTCAGCAGCAAGCTCGGCGTTTCGCACGCCTCCTTCCAGGAAACCCGGTCGGGCGGCACCTTCGAATGGCATACCGCGCCGGTTCGCCAGCTGGTGATCACGCTGAGCGGGAGGCTGGATTTCCAGACACGCGGCGGCCAGCACTTCATCCTGGAGCCGGGCGAGATCCTGCTGGCCGAGGACACGACCGGCGGCGGCCATAGCTGGAAGCTGGTCAACGACGAGCCGTGGCGGCGCCTCTATGTCGTGCTCGAGCCGGGCACATCCGTTCCTTTCAAGCGGGCCGGCCAGGCCTAGGCGGGGATCCATGAGCGATAACCACGAGGTGATGAGCGCCGACGTCGTCCTGGTCGGCGCCGGCATCATGAGCACCACGCTCGCAGTGTTCCTGAAGGAGCTGCAGCCGCATCTCAGGATCGAGATGGTCGAGCGCATGCCGGGCGAGGCGCAGGAGAGTTCCGGCGCCTGGAACAACGCCGGCACCGGCCACGCCGCCAACTGCGAGCTGAACTACACGCCGATGCGCAAGGACGGCAGCATCGACATCGCCAAGGCGCTCGAGGTCAATGTCGAGTTCGACATGTCGCGCCAGTTCTGGTCCTACCTGATCCGCAAGGGCGCCATCGCCTCGCCCGATTCCTTCATCCATCCCGTGCCGCACATGAGCTTCGTGATCGGCGAGGACCGTGCGGCCTTCCTGAAGAAGCGCCACGCGGCGATGAGCGCGCATCATTGCTATCGCGGCATGGAATTCAGCCAGGACCACGAGCAGATCGCCGAATGGGCGCCGTTGATCATGGAGGGCCGCGATCCCAACCAGGTCGTCGCCGCCACCCGCATCGTCACCGGCGCCGACGTGAACTACGGCGCGCTCACGCGGAATCTGATGGACTACCTGAAGAAGCAGGATCGCTTCGCCGTGCATTTCTCGCACGACGTCACCGACCTGCAGCGCCGGCCCACGGGCGACGGCTGGTGGCTCGATGTGCGCAACAGAGAGACCGGCGAGACGCGGCGCATCGGCGCCCGTTACGTCTTCCTCGGCGCCGGCGGCCGCGCCATCTCGCTGTTGCAGAAGTCGGGCATCCCCGAAGCGAAGGGCTTCGCCGGCTTTCCGGTGAGCGGCATCTGGCTGCGCTGCGGCAATCCCGAGATCGCCGCCCGCCACGCGGCCAAGGTCTACGGCATGGCCGCCGCCGGCTCGCCGCCGATGTCGGTGCCCCACCTCGACACGCGCATCATCGACGGCAAGCGCTGGATCCTGTTCGGCCCGTATGCCGGCTTCTCGACCAAGTTCCTGAAGCACGGTTCGCTTCTCGACCTGCCGCTGTCGGTGCGGCCCGACAACATCCTGCCGCTGCTGGCGGTGGCGCGGGACAACTTCCCGCTCGAGGAATACCTGGTCGGCCAGGTATTCCAGAGCAAGGGCCATCGCTACAAGGCGCTGCGCGACTTCTATCCCAACATGAAGGAGAGCGACTGGGAGCTCGACGTCGCCGGCCAGCGCGTGCAGATCATCAGGAAGAGCAAGCTGCACACCGGCACGCTGGAATTCGGCACCGAGATCGTGTCCTCGGCCGATTCCTCGATCGTCGCCCTGCTCGGCGCCTCGCCGGGCGCCTCGACCGCCGTGTGGATCATGGTGCACATGCTGGAGAACTGCTTCCACGAGCAGCTCGTCGGCCACTGGGTGCCCAAGATCAAGGAGATGATCCCCTCCTACGGCCACGACCTGAAGACCGATGCGGCACTGGTCGAGCGCATCCGCAAGGACACCGCCGAAGTGCTGGGGCTGCATACGGCTTGATGTCGTCGCCGGGAACGCCGCTCACCGATTCCCTCGACGTCGTCCTGCGCTTCGGCGCGGCGATGCTGCGGTCGGGCGACACCGCCTTCCGCGTGCGCGACGCCATGGGGCTGCTGGCCAAGGCGCTCGGCATCGAACGGCTCGCGGTCCACATCACCCTGGGCGGCATGACGGCGACGGCGCAGGCCGGCGGGAAGACCGTGACGCTGGCCCGCGAGATGGCGCCGCTCGGCGTCGATGCCTCGCGTATCGCCGCCCTCGAGCGGCTGGCGCGGACCAGCAAGCCCGGCCTCGCGCCCGAGGCGCTGGCAGCGGAGATCGACGCCATCGAGGCCACGCCGCCGTTGCATTCCCTGCTGCCGATCGCGCTGTCGATGGCGGTGGCCTCGGCCTGCTTTTCATATCTCAACGGCGGCGACCTGCTGGCGACAGGCGCTGCCGCCGTCGGCGGTGGGCTGGGCCAGACCGCGCGCACCCTGCTGTCGCGCAAGGGCTTCAACCAGTACGCCATGACCGCGTCGTGCGCCGTGCTCGCATCGGGCGTCTATTGCCTGATCGTGCTGGGCTTCGGCGTGCGCAGCTTCTCGCTCGCCCATGCGGTAGGCTTCATCTCGTCCGTGCTGTTCCTGGTGCCGGGCTTTCCCCTGGTCGCGGCCCTGCTCGACCTCGTGCAGCACCAGACGACGGCCGGCATCGCCCGGCTGTTCTACGGGGTGCTGCTGACATTGGCCGCCGCCTGCGGCCTGTCGATCGTCGCCGCGCTGGCCGGGCTCACGCCGGCGCCGCCGGGGCCGGCCGGTCTCGGCATCGAGCCCGCGACCCTGCTGTGGCGCGCCGTGGCCTGCTTCGCCGGCGGCTGCGGCTACGGCATCCTGTTCAACAATCCGCTGCGCACGATCCTGGCCGTCGCCATCCTCACGCTGGTGGGCAACGAGATCAGGCTGGCGCTGCACGATCTCGGCTTCGGCCTGCCGAGCGCCACGTTCTTCGGCGCGTTCGCAGTCGGACTCGCAGCGTCGCTGGTGCGCGAGCCGCTGCATGTGCCGCGCATCGCGCTCACCGTGCCAAGCATCATCATGATGACGCCCGGCCTCTACGCCTTCCAGACCATCGTGTTCCTGAACCAGGGCAAGGTGACCGACGCCATCGCCGCCGGCGCCGTCTGCTGCTTCGCCGTCGGCGCCATGGCCATGG
>JAEZHS010000315.1 GCA_023436825.1 Pseudomonadota bacterium
CGATTGAACTGGTCCGGATCCTCGAGATTGATGGTGTGGCCGCAGTTCGGCATTACCGACAGCGCCGCCGACGGGATCTCGCGCTTCATCAGGATGCCTGGCGCCAGGCACGGCCAGTCCTCGTCGCCGGTCAGGATCAGGGTCGGCACGGAGAGCGCGCGCATCTGATCGACCAGGTCGTAGAGCGAGGGTCGCTCGCCCTGCACGCCGATCTGGGTGTTGCCCGAGCCGAGCGCGGAGTGCTCGCCCAGTTACTTCTTGAACTGGGCGAAGCCGCGCGGGTCCTTGTTCTCGAACTGCACGCGCGTCGGGCCGTAGGCGTATTTCTCCGCGAACTTGACCATGCCTTCGCTCTGCAGGGTTCTGGCGACGATCGCCGCCTCGCCCTTGAACTTGGTCGCTTCCGCCTTCTCCGCGCCGTAGCCGCAGCCCGCGACGACCAGCGACTTGGCGCGCCCGGGGTGGCGAAATCCGAAATGCAGCGTGGCGAAGCCGCCCATCGACAGGCCGACGATGTGAGCCTGCGGCAGCTTCAGGTGATCAAGGATCGCCAGGATGTCGTCGGCGGCGCGGGCCTGGCTGTAGCTCGAAGGGTTTTCCGGCACGTCCGAGGGCGGATAGCCGCGCGCGCTCCAGGTCACGCAGTGATAGCGCTGGCCGAAATGGCGCATCTGGCCTTCCCACGAGCGGTGATCGGCAGCGAATTCGTGGACGAACACGATCGGTGCGCCGGAGCCGGTCTCTTCGTAGTAGAGCTTCACACCATCGTCGGTCGTAGCAAATGGCATCGTCTTTCCTCCAGATCGTGTCGACTTTTGCGTATGGCGGTCCGTACGGACGGCCGGCGGTCTCTAGCCCATGTAGCTCCGCCGCCCTTCGTCGCGCAGGAAGATGCGCGACAGATGCCGCTTGAGGGCAGGGTCGTCGTGATCGACGAACGCCGTCCGGCGGTGCGCGATCCTCGAATTGTTGAGGAATTCCATCTGGCCTGGCTCCAAGACGAAGTCGACGTGGTTTTCCGGCTCGGAAAGGATGTCGTGCAGGGCGTTCAGCGCGTCCATGCCAGCCTGGTCGATTTCCTGGCCTACCAATCGATAGCCGATGGGCTGCAAGGCGCGATTGAACCTGGCGCGAACCGTACCGCCATGATCGGAGAATATCGGGTTGCTGGTGCAGATGGGCATGCCTTCCGGATGCTCGCCCTGCCGGTTCCAGATGTAGGGTTCGTAGAGACGCTGCAGGAGCCTGCCATCCCTCTCGCGCAGGACTTCGTGCGCAGTGTGCAAGCTCCCGGCAGAGGAAACGCCGCCCGACAAAGCCGTCCGCATGACCAGCAGGCCGATATAGGGCGGCGGATGGTTGAAGCCATAGTCGGTGTGCCAGCTCAGATCCTCGTTGGTGAGGTCGGCGCGAACGCGAACATCCGTCTTTTTCCCGGTGTCGTGCACGTCATAGAGCAACGTGCCCTTGAAGGCCTGGGCAACCGGACGCGCCAGCATCTGGCTGAGCAGCCAATAGACGGCGAGGAGCTCCTCCTTGCTGTACGCATCGACCGGCAATCGGTCGACGACGGCGAAGCCGATGCCGGACTCGAGCACGTCCTTCAGGCCTGCCGCCAGGCGCCGACACGCTGTCATCTCGAATTCGTCCGGCGACAGGACGAGGGTCGGCATCGGGTGCTCACGCAGCGAGCGGACGATCACGTCGATCTCTGCCAGGCAGTCGTCCGGAATGGGCAGCAGCCAGTCCGTCTCCGACACGTCGCCGCGGCGCCAGGCGGTGCGACGGGGCAGGGGATCGCGATGGACGGCGGTGAGCGGCCAGCGCCGGCTCACATCTATCATCGGATCGTCGTGTGCAATCGGAGCATTCATCATCGGTGCCCTCTGGCTGGAAGCGACCTCGTCAGTGCATGAACGAGAAGCAAATGGGGTGCCGCCGTGGCCCTGAGCCACTTGGATCGTGTATACAATATACACAAAATCGTGCAAATGCCGCGATGTCTGATGTGGGCGGCACAGTTCTTGCCAGTGTTTCGGCATGGCATTGATCTCACTGACCGACGTCGGCAAGAGCTTCCGCTCCCGAGAGGGGCGGTCCTGGTCGGCGGTCGCCGATTTCAACCTCACGCTCGAAGACGGCGAGTTCTACTGCCTGCTCGGCCCCTCCGGCTGCGGCAAGAGCACGATCCTGAGCTTGCTGGCGGGCTTCACTCTTCCGAGCGCAGGGCGGCTGGAACTGTCCGGCAAGCCGATCAAGGGTGCTTCCCGGGATCGCGGCGTCGTCTTCCAGGGTGACGACTCTCTCTATCCCTGGCTGACCGCCGTGGAGAACGTCGAGTTCGGCCTGCGTCTGCGCGGCGTGGACCGCAGTGAGCGACGCGACCGGGCGATGCAGTATCTCGAGCTGGTCGGTCTGCACGGTCAGGAAGGCAAGCACCCGCCCGAACTGTCCGGCGGCATGAAGCAGCGCGTTCAAATTGCGCGCGCGCTCGCCAACGAGCCGCGGATCCTGCTGATGGATGAGCCGTTCGGCGCACTGGATGCGCAGACTCGCGGCGCCATGCAGGTCGAATTGCGCCGCATCTGGGAGCGCATGAAAGTCACAGTGGTCTTCATCACGCACGATATCGATGAAGCAATCGTGCTCGGGACGCGCGTCGGTGTGATGACGGCCGGCCCCGGCGGCACCCTGAAGAAGAACCTGCCGATCGACATCCCCGGTGAACGCACCCGGGCCGATCCGCGATACATCGCTCTCTACGAACAGATCCATGCATTGGTGCGTGAAGAGGTGCTGCGCGCAAGCGCACGGAGGGCCGCATGAGCGAGGTCGCGCGTACACTGGCCGTATCGGAAACCGCCGGCACTTCGGCGAGTTCCATCTCGTCGATATGGCAGTCGTCGAAGAACGGGTTCCCGTACTTCCTCGGCTTCTTCAGCCTTTTCTTCATTTGGCACGTCGTCGCCGTCTATGTCGTCGCCTCCGTCCTGTTTCCGCCACCGTATGCCGTGCTCCTGCGCGCCATCGAGCTGCTGCAGGACGGAGTCCTGGTCGAGAATGTCGGGGCCAGCCTGCAACGCATCATCATCGGCTTCATCGCGGGATCGCTCATCGGCATCCCGATCGGACTGATCATCGGCAGCTTTCCGCTGGCCCGGAAGATCCTGGAACCATGGACCGAATCCCTTCGCTTCATTCCTTCCGTGGCGATGATCACCATCGCGGTCATCTGGTTCGGCATCGGCGAACCGTCGAAGATCTTCCTGATCATCTACACGACGGTGTTCATCGTCATCCTGAACACGGCAGCGGGCGTCGGCGCGATATCGGCCAACAAGATCCGCGCAGCGCAGGCCCTGGGCGCGAGCTCACGGCAGATATTCTTCCTCGTCGCCCTGCCCGCGACCGTCCCCTACATCCTGACGGGAATGCGCATCGCGATGGCCAATTCGTTCACCACGATCGTCGCCGCCGAGCTGGTGGCCGCGAATGCCGGCCTCGGCGTCATGCTGTGGCAGGGGCGGATGTACATGCAGATCGGCGACATCTTCGTCGCGCTCGTCTCGCTTTGCATCCTGGGATTCACAGCCGACCGCCTGTTCCGCTTTGGCGTAGCCCGCTTCGCCGGGCGCTATGACGTCACGCCGTGAATGGCCGATGCGGCGCGACGGCTCCAAGGTGTGTGTGGTTCTTCTTGCTGGATTGGGGGTGATGAGTGTTTGACATCGGACGGCGATCCGCCTTGAAGCTGGCGGCCGGGCTTGCGGCCATCCCATCGGCAGGGCGCGCGCAGCAGCCTGCCAAGATCACCATCGCGACGGGCGTGGATCCCTCCTTCTCGGCATACTACGTCGCGAAGGAATCGGGAATCTTCACCAGGAACGGATTGGAGGTGCAGCTCAACACCGGACCGAGCGGCTCGGCCATGGTGGCGCTGGTGATTCAGAACCAGGTTCAATCGGCATTCGGTGCGGAGCAGGCCGGCCTGCTCAATCACGCCCTCGACCCGAACGTCGTGGTGGCGGCCGAAGGCGCCATGCTGGCGCGCTGGTATGGCATCGTGGGCAAGGACATCGCCAGCATGGACGCGCTCAAAGGCAAGCGCCTGGGAATTGCCCGCGGTTCGGGCAGCGAAGTGTTCTGGCTGGCTGTGGTCAACAAGCTGAAGCTCGATGCCAAGGATTACAAGATCGTCCAGGTTGAGGCGCCCGAGATGGTCGCGGCGCTCGAACGCGGCGACATCGACGCCTACAGCGCCTGGGAGCCGTGGCTGACGCGCGGCGCCGCGGCGGTGAAGGGCGCGCGGCTGGTGGTGGACAATGTCGGCATCATCGAAGGGCGCGTATTCATCTATGTGAACAAGGATTGGGCGGTGAAGAACCGTACCGCCGCAGTGTCGTTCATGCGCAGCATCGTCGAGGCCACGGACGTCATCAACACCAAGCGCGACCAGGCCGCCGCCGACGTCGCCAAATTCCTGAAGCTCGATCTGCCGTTGACCAAGCTGCTGATGGACAAATTGAGCTTCGACGTCCATCTGGACCAGCAGTCCGTCGGCAACTTCCAGATTGCGGAGGCTCAGTTGAAGAGCATTGGCAAGCTCGCGAAACCGGTCTCCTGGAACACCTTGTTCTATCCCGAACTTCTTCGCGAGGTGGCGCCGAGCAAGGTGAACTACAAGCTGCCGGACGCCTGATCGGCTTCAGAGATCGTCGAAGGGCGCTCCTGCATCGCCGGGGAGGGCATAGGCCGATTCGGCGAGTGCCTTTGCGATCACGCCATGGGCGCGCCGCATGAGCTGCTCGGCGCGCCGCCGGGCGAGGCCCACTTCGCCCGCAAGAACAGCCTCGGCCACTTCGCTGTGGCCCTCGAGCGACATCGACAGCATCTCGTGGGTCTGCAGATGGGCAAGGTAGCGGTAACGCAGTGCCTGCTTCTCGATGCCGGCGACGATGCGGATAAGCGTCTGATTTTGTGAAGCGGCGTGAATCGCCCGAGTAAAGGCGACGTTGTGCCTGAAGAAAGTCGGCACATCCTTCGCCTTGAACGCCTTGTTCATTCCGGCGAGATGCGACTCGATCGTCTTGCGCGCCTTCTTGTCGAGATGGCGGGCCGCCTCTGCCGCGGCCAGCCCTTCCAGTCCGACACGGCAGGCGTAGACCTCATCGAGATCGCGCCTGCTCATCGGCGTGACACTGACGCCCTTGCGGGCGGCACGGACGACAAGACCGTCGGCCTCCAGCATCCGGAAGACTTCACGGACCGGCGAACGGCTCACCCCGAAGGAAGCACCGACTTCCTCCTCGTGAATACGAGCGCCTGGCGCCAGCTCCAGGAAGACGATGCGGTCGGACAGGATCCGCGCGATTTCCGTGGCGATCACCGACGGCGCGACGAAATCGGCCTGCGCCGACATCGGCGTGCGTGCCGCCATTCTAGCCGTGGACATAGCCACCGTCGGCGATGACGGTCTCGCCGGTGATGTAGGAGGCGGCGTCGGAGACGAGAAACATCGCCATCTTCGCAATTTCCTCTGCCGTTCCCCAGCGGCCAAGCGGCACGCGCGCCAAGCCCCGGTCGCCCGACTGCCCTTCCGTCGCCGTTTGCCGGGTCATCCGCGTGAGAGAGCGCCCCGGCGCCAGGCAGACGACGCGAACGCCGTAAGGCCCCCATTCCACCGCGGCTGCCTTGGTGATCTGCGATATGGCGGCCTTGGCGGCGGCATAGACCGCCCGGTTCTCTCCGCCCGAAAAGGCCGTCTGCGAACCGATCGACAGGATGGTGCCGCGTCGTCGCTCGACCATGCCGCGGCCGATCAGCTGGATCAGCCGCAAGGCGCCGACGAAGTCGATGTCGATCGTGCGCCGAACTTCCTCGAAGCTGGTTTCCAGCAGCGGCTTCGCGACCAGCACGCCGGCGTTGTTGATGAGGACGTCGACCGGTCCTGCGGCCTTGGCCAGGCCTTCCACGGAGGCGGGATCGGCCTGGTCGAAGACATGGGCCTCGGCCCCGCACCGTGACGCGGCAGCGGCAAGCGGTTGCTCTTCGATGTCGGCCAGCACCAGCCGCGCGCCGGCTGCGTGAAAGAGGCTCGCCATGGCCGCGCCGAAGCCGTTGGCCGCGCCGGTCACCAGGATGCGCCGGCCCGTGAAATCCAGATCGTTCGCCAAGCTCACGAAACACCTCGGTCGATCACCCAGTTGCGCGTCGCGGCCGCGCCATCTGCGATCGACGTCGCAGGCGAGAAGCCGAGATCACGCCGGGCCGCATCGATGACGAGCGGCCCGAGGCCGAACGTGTTCCAGGCAAGGCCCTGCGAATCCAGGACCGCCTTCGCCGCCGGAACGGCCTTCTGTACCTGTTCGACGATTTCCGGGAGGCTTTGCGCACGGCCTGGGCCGACATTGTAGATGCGCTGCGGCAAGGTCGGCGTATCGAGGGCGCCGCGAACCGCGCCGGCGACGTCGTCGATGAAGACATGCTGTCGCGTGCGACTAGTCGCCGGATGGATGCGGCTGACGCGGCCCGTCAAGCCGTCCTCGATCAGTGTGCGGATCATGCAGGATGTCGTCCGGCCGGCGCCGTAGCAGGAAGCGACGCGAAGCGCAACGGCGTCGACCCCATGCTCGGCGTGATAGGCATGGATCAAAGCCTCGCCCGCGGCCTTGCTGGCGCCGTACACCGTGTCGGGACGAAGGGGCGTGTCCTCATCGACGGGAGTCAGGTCCGGCCGATTGCCATAGGCCATGATCGAGGAGAACCAGACGACCCGCCCGAGGCGATGGATGCGAGCGGCCTCGAGGAGGCCACAGAGACCCGAAAGATTCATCTCGCACACGCGACTCGGATTGTCCCTGAGCAGCATCGGCCCCGAGATCCCGCCGGCGTGCACGACACGACGGACTCCGTGGCGCACGATCGCGTCGTGCCAACGGCTCGGATCCGGCAGGTCGTGGGCAACGAAGGGGACGGACATTCCGTCGATATCCAGATCCGGCGGCCGCACGCGATCGGCCGCCACGACCGAAACGCCGTCGGCCACGAGCTGCCGCAGCACGGCAGCGCCGATCATCCCTCCAACGCCGGTGACAAGAACAGGGCTGTCGTTCATTCGGCGGCCTCGGCGAGACGCTCTTGCGGCAGCACGACGGTCGCGA
>JAEZHS010000469.1 GCA_023436825.1 Pseudomonadota bacterium
CCCCAGCGATAGCCGGTGAGCGAGCCGCTCGAGCCGACGGCGCGATGGCAGGGAATGACGCCGGCGGCCTGGTTGGTGGCACAGGCGCGGCCGACGGCGCGGGCCGAGCCCGGTGCGCCGATGCGGCGGGCGATCTCGCCGTAGGTGCGGGTCTCGCCCGGCGGGATCCTGGTCAGCTCCTTCCAGACCTTCCACTGGAAGGCTGTGCCGACGATATCCAGCGGCACGTCGGCCGCGTCGAGGGCCGAGGGCTTGCGACCATAGAGCCGCGCCAGCACGCCCTTCACGCGCCGTGCCAGGGCATCGTCGTTGCGCGTGATGTCGGCGGCCGGGAAGTCGTGCTTGAGGTCCTTCTCCAGGGCGCGGTCGTTGTCGCCCAGGAACACCGCGGCGATGCCCTTCTGCGTTGCCGCCACCAGGACGCGGCCATAGTCGGAATCGACGGTGGTGTAGTCGATATGCGCGCCGGCGCCGCCCTTGGCGTAGGTCGCGGGCGTCATGCCCAGCGCCTTGTCGGAGGTCTCGTAGACGCGGCTCGGCGAGCCGTAACCCGCACCGTAGAGTGCGTCGGCCACCCCTTCGCCCTGGCGCAGCGCTTTGCGGAAGCGCTGGCGCTTGCGCGCCGCCAGCCAGTCGCGCGGATTGACGCCCAGCTCGGCGATGAAGCGCTTGCTGAGCGCGCCCGCCGTCAGGCCGACCTTGCGCGCCACCTCGGCCAGCGAGGGCGGCGTGTCGCCATTGGTTGAATCGAACAGCTTGCAGGCCAGCGCCACCGGCTTGCTGAGGCCGACATCGGCCTGCCAGTCGCGCGGCTTGCAGCGCTTGCAGGCGCGGAAACCCGCCGCCTCGGCCGCATCGGGCGAGGCGTGGAAGTCGACATTGCGCCTGAGCGGCGGCCGTGCCGCGCACGACGGCAGGCAATAGACCCCGGTCGTCCGGACCGAGAACCAGAACCGGCCGTTGTAGCTGCGGTCGCGCCGCTGAACGGCCTGCCAGCAGGTCGCCTCGTCCGGCAGGGCGTCGGGAAGGGTTTTTGAAACCAGCGCCACGGTGGGAAGCGAGAGAGAATGTTGGGTCATGACGCCATCAAAGCATCATGGCCCAACCTGCTCTATCCGCCACCCGCCGGCAATTACCTGCCTGGCCTAGGCCCAGAAGCCTTTGGTGGCCTCGATCCGGGCGGTCGCCCGGTCGAGCCCGATATCACGCAACAAACGCTCGTCGAGCTCTGCGAGTTGGCGTCGCGAGCGGGCAAGTTCGGCGCGGGTCATGACATGCTCGATCCCGACCACAACGCCGCCCGCCAGCAGCGACACGGCGCGGCCGAAGGAGAAGGAGGCGGTTGCCGGGCGGGCGAATTCCCGCACGCTGGACAGGGTCGACATGACTTAGCTCCGTTTGAGGCGTCTCGGCCTGATTGCCGTGTTGCACCTCGTTTGTTTGCCCTATTTGCGCTAAGGTAACGCATCCTGCAAAGGACGATCTCTCAGGGGAGGCCTACAAAAACTATGCCGTCGGTGCCTTAAATGAGCCGCTCTCAACTGCCCCTGAACGCGCTCCGCGCCTTCGAAGCCGCCGCCCGCCATGCCTCCTTCACCCACGCCGCTGAAGAGCTTCACGTGACCCAGGCAGCGGTCAGCCACCAGGTGAAGGCGCTCGAGGAACGGCTGGGCGTGGCGCTGTTCGTGCGCCGCCCGCGCGGGCTCGAGATCACCAGCGAAGGCGAGGCGCTGTTGCCCGATCTGCGCGACGCCTTCGATCGCATGACCAACGCGCTCGAGCGCGTCGGCCGCAAGGCCAATTCCGGCACGCTCAATGTCAGCCTGGTCACGACCTTCGCCTTGGGCTGGCTGGCGCCGCGCCTGCATCGCTTCCAGACCAAGCATCCCGAGATCGAAGTGCGCATGACGACCACGCAGCGGCGCATCGATTTCGCCCGCGAGGACTTCGACTGCGCCATCCGATTCACGGTGCAGCCGGAGCCGGAATTGCATGCCACACGGCTTTTTTCCGATGTCCTGACGCCGCTCTGCGGGCGCCGTTATCGCGACAAGCTGAAGACGCTCGATGACCTGAAGCGCGTGCCTTTCATCGACATGACCTACGATCCGGAGTGGGCGATCTGGCTGCGCGCGGTCGGCATGGGCGACTTCAAGCCCAAGCGCGTGCTCACCTTCGACTCGACGATGATCGCCGTCGAGGCGGCGATGGAAGGCGCAGGCGTGGCCGTCGGCCCGCCTCAGCTCTTCCGCGAGGACCTCGCCTCCGGCCGGCTGTTCCAGCCGTTCCCGCAGATCGTCGACTCGGGCAAGGCATGGTGGTTCGTCTGCCCGCCGGCATCGGCCAGCCGGCCCAAGACCAAGGCCTTCGAGGAGTGGCTCGTCGAGGAGCTGAACGCACCGCAGGCGCGCTCCAACCGCGCCGCGATCGCCGCCGTCGGCCGGCGCTGACCCGCGGTCGGAAGGCGGGCTGAGGCCAAGGGAAATTTGGGGCTAGCCAGAGAAGGCGAAGGGCTCGAGAATCGGATGGGGGAGCACGTGCTTGAGAGAAATTCTAATGGAGTGTCGGGCGTGGTGAGCTGGTTTCGCCATAGCCCCAAGGAGGCCGCGCCCTCGGCCCCGGCGGCAGTGCACGGGCTGCTGGAGGTACACAAGCCGTGGGTGCGGGTGTCCTCGCGCCCGCTGACGAGCAGCGCGGCCGGCGGTTTCCTGTCGATCACGAACAAGGGGCCGGACCACGACCGGCTGGTCGCGGCTTCCAGCCTGCTGGTCGAGCGCATCGAGCTCTGCGGCATCAAGGTCGTCGATGCCGACATCGAGATGCGTCCGCTGGCTGCGGGCATCACCATCCAGGCCGGCCACACCACGACCCTGAAGCCACGCGGTTACCATCTCCTGCTGCAGGGCCTGGCGTCACCCCTGGCCAAGGGATCGACCCTGCCGGTCACGCTGACCTTCGAGAAGGCGGGCGCCGTCGCCCTCGAGTTCGCGGTCGAGGAGCCCGGCCTGATCGGCGAGGCCATCCTCAACGAGGAGCATCACCGCGGATAGCGATGTCGTCCACCGAAGACGTCCTCGACCAGCAGCGCCCCAGGGAGCGCATCGGGGTCGTCGCCGAGATAGCCCGGCCCGATCGGCACCTTGCCGTGGCCGCCCGGCACGTCGAGCACGTAGGTCGGCTGGGCGAGCCCGCTCAGCCGGCCGCGCAGCGCCTTCACCAGGGCCTGGCCGCGCTCGATCGAGACCCGGAAGTGCCCGGTGCCGCGCACCAGGTCGGGATGGTGCAGGTAGTAGGGTTTTACGCGGCACCTCACCAGGGCGCGCATCAGCGCCTCCAGCGTCTCGACCGCGTCGTTGACGCCGGCCAACAGCACCGTCTGGCCCATCAAGGGAATGCCGGCATCGGCCAGCCGCGCCAGCGCGGCGCGTGCCGCCATGCTGAGTTCGCGCGCGTGATTGCAGTGCACGGCGAACCATAGCGCGGCCCGTTGCGGCTTCAGCGCCGCCAAAAGCCCGTCGGTCACGCGCGAGGGATCGACGATGGGCACGCGGCTGTGGATGCGGATCACGCCGACATGGTCGATGGCGTCCAGCGCGGCGATCAGCTTGGCCATCCGCCGCGGCGCCAGCATCAACGGGTCGCCGCCGGTCAGGATCACCTCCCAGATCTCCGGCCGCGCCTCGATGTAGGCGATCGCCGCGTCGAGCTCGGCGCCCGACAGCGCCTCGCCGCCCGGCCCGACCTTCTCGCGGCGGAAGCAGAAGCGGCAATAGACCGGGCAGACATGCAGCGGCTTCAGGAGCACGCGGTCGGGATAGCGATGCACGATGCCCTTCACCGGCGAGCGCGCCTCGTCGCCGATCGGGTCTGAAAGCTCGTCGGCCGCGATCTCGGTCTCGGCGACGCTGGGCACGAACTGGCGTGCGATGGGATCGGCCGGATCGGCGCGATCGATCAGCCCCAGCATCTCTGGCGTGACGGCGATCGCCATCGCGTCCGCGGCCTCAGCGAGGCGCGAGTCCGTCGGCAGCAGCCCTTCTCGGTGCAGGGCTTTCAGGGTCCGCAGCGTCTGCATGACGGCGCTCAAATACTCCCAAACGTCGCTTCCAACCAGTTGCGAAAACCACCATCATCCGGGCCAAAGTGTGGCGCGAACGGGGAGGGGTTCATGACGGGTGGCGGGCGTCCCCTGTTCGGGGAGCAGACGCGTTTCATGTTGCTGCTGATCACGCCCGCGGCGCTGCTGCTCACCCTGTTCCAGGTCGTGCCCATCGCCATCGGCGCCAATGCGAGCTTCCGCGACTGGGCGCTGTACAATCCCAAGAAGACCTGGGTTGGTTTGGCCCACTATCAGGCCGTCCTGAGCGATCCCGAGTTCCTGTGGGTCGTGCTGCCCAACACCTTCATCTTCATGATCGTGAGCGTGGCCGGCGCCCTGGTGCTGGGCCTGGCGCTGGCGCTCCTGCTCAACCGGCCCTTCGCCGGCCAGAAGATCGTGCAGACCGTGCTGCTGGTGCCGCTGATGGTGGCGCCGGTGATCGCCGCCATCATGATGCGCTGGATGTTCAACGATCAGTTCGGGATCGTGAACGCCGTGCTGGAAGGGCTGGGGTTCGACGGCCAGCCCTGGCTGGTCGAGCGCTGGACCGCCTTCGGCGTCATCGTCATGGCCGACATCTGGCTGTGGACCCCGTGGTACACGCTGTTGCTGCTGGCCGGCCTGCAGAGCCTGCCGCGCGAGCCGTTCGAGGCCGCCGCGATCGACGGCACCTCGACCTGGCGCGTCTTCACCCATCTCACCCTGCCGATGCTGCGGTCGGTGATCGTGGTCTGCGTGGTGATCCGCGCCATCGACGCCTTCCGCACCTTCGACATCGTCTGGACCCTGACCGGCGGCGGCCCGGGCCGCTCGACCGAGCTGTTCAGCCTCTACGCCTACGTGCTCGCCTTCCTGAGCCTCGATTTCGGCCGCGGCTCGGCGGCGGCGATCATCGGCGGCCTCATCATCCTGGTGGTCGGCGCGGTGCTCTACCGCGTCGTCGACCGCATCGCGCGGGCCTGACGCCATGGCGATGGTCAAGGAACCTTTGCTGTTTGCCCGCCTGCCGCTCAATGCGCGGCGGGCCCTGTTCGGCCTGGTGCTGTTCGCGATCTGCTTCCTGTTCGCCTTCCCGGTGCTGTGGCTGATCCTGACCTCCCTCAGGCCGGAGTCGGGCGTCTACTACGTCCATCGCGGCACCGAGATCACGCTCGGCAACTTCGCCGAGGTGCTGCAGGACGAGCGCGTCGTCGAAGCCTTCGCCAATTCGGCGCTGATCGCCACGCTCGCCACCATCTTCTCCCTGCTGGTCACGGTCTCGAGCGGCTACATGCTGTCGCGCTTCCAGGGGCCGGCCGCGCGCACCTGGTTCGGCACGATCTATGTCTTTCGCTGCGTGCCCTACATCTCCTGGGTGCTGCCGCTCTACTTCGTGGCCCAGAGCTGGGGCCTCTACGACACCTATATCGGCCTGCTGCTGCCGCACATCGCCGTGCACATCTGCTTCTTCTCCTGGCTGATGAAGGGCTTTTTCGACGGCATCGACCCCTCGATGGAGTACGCCGCCCTGATCGACGGGTGCACGCGCTGGGGCGCCTTCATCCGCGTGGCGCTGCCATCCGCCATTCCGGCGATCTCGGCGCTCGGCGTGCTGTGCTGGCTGTTCACCTGGAACGAATTCCTGTTCGCCCTGATCCTGACCGGCAACAAGGTGCCGGTGATCACCGTGGTGATGGCCCAGTTCGTCACCGAGATGGGCATGCGCTGGAACCTGATGGCGGCCACCGCCGTGATGGCGCTGCTGCCCGCCTTCGTGCTGGCCCTGTTCGGCCAGAAGTACGTGATCCGCGGATTGCGCCTGTGAGCATTGGAACAACAATCGGAGGGAACGACATGCAACGGATGTTCAGACGGACAGTGACCGCGCTTGCCGCGGTCGGCGTCTTCGCCGTGGGAACGGCCGAGGCGCAGGTCAAGGAACTGCGCATCGGCTACCAGCCGAGCCCCATCCAGGACGCCTCGATCGCCATGTTCGAGACCTGGGGCGCCAAGAAGGGCATCAAGATCGTCAAGGTGCCGAACTCCTACGGCGTCTATGTCGAGAAGATGACGGCCTCGCTCACCTCGAACTCCGACCAGTACGACGTGATCTGGCACAACGACGACTGGGGCCAGCTGTGGGCCCATCTGCTCGAGCCGACCGATGACGTGCCCGGCCTGCAGTTCGCCGAGAGGTGGGGCATGGACAAGGTCGTGTTCGGCAATGCGCAGGGCCAGAACACCGTCGTGCCCATGGGCCAGACCTTCAGCGTGTTCTTCTATCGCACCGACCTGCTTCAGCCCAACGAGGTGCCCAAGACGCTCCAGGAAGTGGTCGACGTCAGCAAGAAGTTGCAGGCGGCCAACAAGGTGAAGTGGGGCTATGTCGGCGGCATGGCCATGAACCACAGCTGGTTCAGCTGGTTCTGGTCGATGTGGGGCAACAATTGCGACGTGCTGATGCCGTTCTACGAGCGCGACAACAAGGTGCTGGCGCAGAACGGCTGGAAGTCGAGCCTGGGCGAGCCCTGCATGAAGCAGACCGTCGAGTACTGGTGGGACGCCATCAACACGCACAAGATCTCGCCGCGCGGCATGCCGGCCTACGACCGCAACGAGGCCAATGCCATCTTCATGGCCGGTGACGCCGCCTTCACCGTGGCCGATACGCTGTGGTGGGGCACCTTCACCGATCCGGCGAAGTCGAAGGTCGCCACGAAGATCGCCGCCGCGCGCTTCCCGCTCGGGCCCAACCGGCAGAAGAACTTCGCCTGGGACGACATCTGGGGCTGGGCGATCCCCAAGTCGATCTCGGCCGAGCGCAAGGCGCTCGCCAAGGAGATGCTGGCGGCCATGATGGTCGACGAGGAAGGCCAGTTGAAGATGTGGAAGGCGACCGGCGCGCCGCCGCCCAACACGCAGTTCTGGCCCAAGATCGCGGCCCAGGACCCCTTCATGAAGCTCCTGATGGAGGCGGTCCTGGAATCGCCCGACAAGGTGCGCGGCGCCTACTACTTCCCGCAGTGGCCGGCCGTGCACAAGGCGTTCAACGACGCCGTGACCAAGGCCGTGACCGGCAAGCGCGAGGACATCGCCAAGGTCCTGGCCGACAACGCCGCATCGGTCAGCAAGGCGGCGCAGGGACAGTAGGCCTGTCGCTGTCGTTCCGTCCCCTTCATGTTCCTCTCCCCCTTGGGGGAGAGGTTAGGTGAGGGGGTTCAACGCGAAGATTGTCTCCTGCATCACCCCCTCACCCAGGCTCTCCCCCAAGGGGGAGAGGAGCATGAAGCGAAGAGGGCGAGGGCGATTGTGGGCACGAGAGTCAGCAGAACGCGAGAGTCCTGAAGAGTCATGGCGTCCATCACCCTCACCAAGCTCAACAAGCACTACGGCTCGCTGCATCACGCGGTGAAGGACGTCGACCTCACGATCGCCGACAAGGAGTTCGTGGCCCTGGTCGGCCCGTCGGGCTGCGGCAAGTCGACGACCTTGCGCATGATCGCGGGCCTGGAGGACATCTCGAGCGGCGAGATCCGCATCGGCAATCGCGTCGTCAACAACTTGGCCCCGCGCGACCGCGACGTCGCCATGGTGTTCCAGAACTACGCGCTCTATCAGCACATGAGCGTCTACGACAATCTCGCCTTCGGCCTGCGCAACAAGAAGGTGCCGGAAGCCGAGATCAGGGCCGCGATCGACCGCGCCGCCGAGATCCTCGGCCTGCACGACCTCCTGAAGCGCCGGCCGCGCCAGCTCTCGGGCGGCCAGCAGCAGCGCGTGGCGCTCGGCCGCTGTATCGTCCGCAACCCGCTGGTCTTCCTGTTCGACGAGCCGCTCTCCAATCTCGACGCCAAGCTGCGCGCCCAGATGCGCATCGAGATCAAGCGCCTGCACAGCCAGATGCCGACCACCTCGGTGTTCGTTACCCACGACCAGGTCGAGGCCATGACCCTGGGCGATCGCGTGGTGATCATGCGCGACGGGCAGGTCCAGCAGGCCGGCACGCCGCTTTCGGTCTACGGCCAGCCGGTCAACAAGTTCGTGGCGGGCTTCATCGGCGCACCGGCGATGAACTTCCTCGACGTCACGCTCGCCAAGGAGGGCGAGACGCTGGTGGCCCGGTCGCCGGCGGTGAAGCTCGCCATCAACGAACGGAGCGCTTCGGCGCTCGAGGCGTGGCAGGGCCGGCAGGTGATCATGGGCCTCAGGCCCGAGCATCTGACGCTGGGCGGCGACGGCCCCCTGAGCCGCAGCTTTCCTGCCAAGGTGGAGGTGGTCGAGCAGCTCGGCTCCGAGATCCTGCTGGACACGCGGGTCGGCGAGGCGCGCGTCGCCGTGGCGCGCGTCGCACCCGAGACGCAGGTCGCGGCAGGCGATCAGGTGCGGCTGTCGGTGCAGCCCGGCCGTCTGCACTTCTTCGACCCCGAGAGCGAGGCAGCGATCGTCGCCTGACTCAAAATCAGCTTTCCTCACGGAAGTGTTGGTTCGAGTCCGACCGGGGGCACCACTCTAGAATGCAAACGGGCTAGCATTTTAGAGCTATCGGTGGTTTCCCATCGTTGGAACAAGCCAGGCACGAAAGTCTAACGCGCAGGTCCAACGTCTGCAGATGTCAGAGTTTTGGGCACATCGCCCTGATGCGCGAGGCGCTTGGCCAGGGCGGCCGCGGCCTGGTCGGCGGTGAGCTTGGTGTACCGATCAAGCACCTCGTTGATGCTGGCGATCGTATGGCCCGTGATCGCCCTGATCTGCTCGCGGACGCAGCCGGCATCGTGGAGGGCGGTAATGCAGGTGTGGGGTAGCACTCGCATGGTGAGCCATGCGGTCGGGATGCGCAGGGGTCGCCGGGGTAGTGCTTCACGGCATACCGCGTCGGGAAGCTCGGAGCGCGTGAGGTTGACAAACCAGTCAAGAACACCAAATTACTCTTTATGCAAAGACAGCCCACCCTCTTTCGGATCAAGCTGATCAAAGAATCCTAGCCCCTAGGTTCGGCTGCGTGCGCCCCCGAACCTCGGGGCACACTACTCCTTGCATTCCTGCAAAGACTTTCTCGGCGCCCACTTCCACCTACTGTTGTTCAATCGGCAGCGCGAGCGCGCCGAGACTCTTGTTGTCGTCGAGAAGGTTGCCGATATGAGTGAAGCCGTCGAAATCAGCAGAAAGCCAACGATTGTCGTCAGTGACGTAGACTACAAGCGACTCAGCAACCTGGCGCTCGCTGCGCGGGATCGGTTTCCCGAGGTCGCCGAGGAGCTTCAGGGGGAAATGGCGAGGGCGTCCATCGCTGATGCCGCTGCGATGCCAACCGACGTTGTCACGATGGGATCTGTTGTCGAGTTCCGCTCGGGAGCGGGACCCCAAAAGCGCGTCGAGCTTGTCTTTCCGGTCGAAGCCGACATTGCCAAGAACAAGGTCTCCATTCTTACGCCAATAGGTGCGGCCCTGATTGGCCTTTCCGCTGGCCAGTCGATTGGCTGGACGGCGAGGGATGGCCGTAGCCAAGAGCTCACCGTCATCAGGGTCGAGCAGCCCAACAACTAGCCGAGCCGTCGTGCCGGAAGATTCGGCGCGAGGTTCCGCCCTTCAACTGGATAAGTAGTGCCCCTGAACAGGGCGCGGTGGAGAGAGCATGTCGTCGAAGCAACCACATTGCCAGCTCACAGCCAGAGATTTCACGATTTTGGAGGTGATCCTGGAACGAACTCCTGTTGGGGACCGCGCGTTCCGCTCTCTCTTGCAGGGGAAATTGTCGTCGGCCAAAGTCGTCTTTCGCGAGGACGTCGATCCGCAGGTTGCGACCATAAACAGCCGGGTCGAATATTCAGTCGATGATGGACCGGTAGACAATCGTATCCTCATCCATGGAGACGATGGCGCCGTCCAGGGCCTCACTCTTCCGATCACGACACTTCGCGGGTTGGCGTTGTTGGGACTTCGGGCCGACGATGTGATCGTCATCGATCGAGCACACGGCCCGGCGGAAGAAATGCGGCTTCATCGGGTGGCCTATCAGCCAGAAGCGGCACGTCGGAAAGAGCTGGCGAAACAGCAATTACTCCCCGGCCTAGACGCGCAGTCCGAACGTTCGCAGGTTATCGAATTGGGTCACTTTCGCACATCTGCAGCAGTGAACCCCGCAAGGCCAACCGGCGATCCTTCCGACGAGGATCCCGGACCAGAAGCAGCATAGAGCGGCTGCAGTGTTGCGAGAGGTTGAGGTCCCGAATTGCCCTTCGACTGCGCATTGCGCCTGTACGCGTCCTCCGCGGATCGGCTAGCGAGGAAGTACTGGAGTTCCTCGAGCAGGAACTCGCGCGCGCCAACTTGGTAGGCGACGACGAACTCGATCCGCAGGTCGCCGCGATCGGCCGGACTGTCCTGTATCGCGAAACCGTCCTGAATGTAAGAAAGGTCGGGATCCTCTCCTTTCGATCATGCGCCGGTGAAGTCGCAGATCTCCTTCATCTCCCTTGTCGCGACTTGAGTACGTCGCTGCACAGGTTTCTGTGCAGTGATTGCGGCTTCTGACGAGGGGTGTAGCCCGCTGCCAATGTGAACGCAGCTCCATGAATGTCCGGCGTATAGTAGCTTGTGCGCAGCCGCAGTCGCCGATCACGCTCCCGCAGAGTCTTGATCGCCGGCAGTAGTGCTTTGTCGCTCTCCCCCGCAGCGATCAGGGCCAGAGTTCCTCCCGCATAAGTGGGAACAGGTGCGAGATACGGTCGGACGGCCTGGAATGACGAGGCAAGTCGGCCGCACACGCCTCCCAGCTGCTCTGGATTGAAAGAGGAGGCGCCGCTTTGGAGCGCGATCACGCCGCCCGGTCGAAGCAAGGACCGGCAGCACTCATAAAATGTTTTCGTAAACAGCTGTTCGCCAGGCCCAATGGGGTCTGTGGAGTCTACGATAACGACGTCGAACATCGAATCCGTTTGCGTCACATACTCAACCCCATCTCCAATGAGGAGACTGACACGAGGGTCCTCGAACGCTTGCCCCGAGACCTGCGGGAAGAAGCGTTTCGACAGCTGGATGATGTCATCGTCGATCTCAACCATCACGACTTGTTCCACGGGATGCTTGAGTACCTCCTTCAGTGTGCCGCCGTCCCCTCCACCGATAAGCAGCACACGCCCGACCGAGCCGTGCGCCATCAGCGGCACGTGTGCAAGCATCTCGTGGTAGACATGGTTGTCACGGTCGGTCAGCTGAACGATACCATCCAGGACCAGCACGCGACCAAACAACCGGTTTTCAAATATCAGGACATTCTGAAACTTGGTCTTGCCGCTGTACAACTGGCGGTCAATCGTGAAGACCTGCGCGTGGTGCTCGCAAAGCTTTTCCTGAAACACCTTCATGGCATTACTCCTCGCCTGTGCTCCGTGACGGTCCACATGCGAGGGGCAAAGGCGTGCTTGAGCACCGTGATCGCTTTGTGTGGATCGGCGTCGCCGCACATGAATACGTCGACCGCCGCGTAGGCGTGCTCCGGCCAGGTATGGATCGAAATGTGGCTTTCTGCGAGCGCAGCCACGCCGGTAATGCCTCCGCTCGGTGTGAAGCAATGAAGGTCCAGCTTGAGAAGGGTCGCGCCCGCTGCCGCCACGGATTCGCGTAGCGCTACCTCGACCACTTCGACCTTATCGAGATGGGATGCATGCCAGAGATCGACGATAAGATGCGTTCCGGCAAAGCGCAGGCCATCCCGCTCTACGAAGTGGTCGGGCGCGTCGCCCGCGCCGTTCGTCACGCCGTGCGAGGCTGCTTCCGGATTGAGCCGCTCAGCATGGTCGGCACGCCTGCTTTTGTGAGAAATGTGCTGAGGGCCGCAGAGCGGGGCCACGCTGACGCGATTGTTTTCCATTCGATCCTCTACGTCGCATGCGGAATGCTCAGGGCGAACGTTCGCAAGAAGGTGCGGACGTCCGAGGTCTTAGGTGAGGAAACAACGCAACGTCGATGTCCTTGCCGCTGCGGTTGGGTTGAATTGTCCTGTCAGTGCCCAGCCTGTCGCCCGGCTTAGGCAGCGTCTGGACCATGGGAACCCGGGTTGTCGTCATCATGGTCGGGACGGCCTTGCTGGTGTTGTCGAGTGGCCTCCCCGGGCTGAATTGTCGGCGGCTGTCGCTCCTCTCGAGCGACTAATCGAAGAGTGGGTCGCCTGTTGTTTTTGGCTGTGCTTGATCCTTTGGAAGCGATTGTTGTGTCGGACTTGTCGTTCATAGCGCACCTTTTCTTCCGCAGCGGACTTGGTCCGGCGGATAATGGATCTCGATAGGCGCCAGCACCGGGCCATGGCCTGGTGCAGGTCGAACAAACTTCTGGAGAATGCGCCGTAGGGCTGCTGGGCGCCGACCACCAGGATCACGACCAACTTCAACGTGGTATGAAAGGCCCCGAACTCGCTATACGACGGCGCGCGCTGAGCTCGGGGCTAGTTGCCCGCGATCAGACTGCCTGCGTGACGCAGACCTTGAAGTGTCGCAAAGCTTAACATCATGTCGTAGGATCTAAGCTCTCGCAGCGGGAAATCCAATGCGACATAGCCGCCGCAAATCAGGCTGCGTGACTCCGGTCTGGCGGCGGATCCTTTCCGCGCCAAGAATCGGTGGTCAGGATCACGTGAGCTGCCTCCAAGGTGTTTTCGGCGCGCAGGAGAGCGACGACGTCGCGGTTGCGGAATCGCCGGGCTACGCAGGAAAGCGCACGCAAGAGAGTGTCCGGATCCTTGTCTGGAGCGAGGAGGAGCAACACCAGATCCGCAAGCCGCCCGTCGGCAGCCCCAAAGTCGACCGGCTGCTTTAGCCGCGCGAACACGCCGATCGGTTTCACAAGGCCCGGCACGATGGCATGAGGAAACGCAATCCCGCGTCCGATTCCGAAGGTCGTCAGGTCCTCCCGCTCCAGAACGCTCCGCAGGACGAGCTCATAGTCCAGTCCACTCTTTCTCGCGGCAATGAAGGAAAGCTTCTCAATCACCTGACGCTTGTTCCCCGCATAGAGCGTCGGAACTACCCGATCTGGCGTCACCAGATCGACCATCCGAATCGACGACATTTCTTCCTGACCTGCGTACAGTTTCCTTGCGGGGGGCCGAAGTCGGCATCTGCGTGGTGAAGCTCAGTGTTCAGTGGGCTTGGTCGCTCCCGCCGGCCTGCGCGTGGGCTTGCTTCTGCCTCGACGACTGAAGCCATCAGGGTCAAGAAACCACACGAATGCTATCCAGATCGCCAAGATGATCAGCGTTGCGGTCATCGCACAACTCCCTGCAGCGCATCCATGGACCCATGACTGCGACAGGCCCTGCCCAGCCCAATTTCAAAACGATGTTTGTGGAGTGAGTGAATGCCCGGCCGGTGGAAGCCGTCCGGGCTCTACCCACCAGTGTGAAGGCGACCTGCGCGCAATTGCAAACGTTGCGGCTTCATACAGTCGATCTGGTGACGCGGCCGCGCAATTCAAGTTGCGATCCCTTGGATCGTGGCGGACGTCGCTTCCTCGGCGGCCATCCGGCGGGCGCGTCGCAGTGCTTCCTCCAGAGTCTCGAGAAGCTCCGAGGGCTCAAACGGCTTCTCCATGGAGTGCTATGCGCGAGTGCGCATCGGCTCGCGAGCGAGTGGCACGTCGTCTTGGTCAGTGATCATAGGGGCCAGGGGAGGACAGGGGCGGGCGGCTGCGGGCGCTCCAAGATGGCGCCAGCAAATTGAGACTCATGAATGGCAACATTTGGTGAGGCGGTGGTGGCCATCTCACTTCCTCCTTAGCCACAGCCAACCTCCGAGAACCGGCTGGCACACGGCCCTGCGATCCGCATTGAGATCCGGTCGCCGGAGTCTATGCGCGACGCGCCGCGGCTTGATTCCCCGACGCGCGAGCGACAGATCAAATCTCAAGATCGACATCTTGCGCGATTCGGCCTTTGCGATGGACGGGCCTCGGGTCGAAGCTGTCTTCAAGTGCAACCTTCGCCAGCGCGTACTCGATCAGCCCGGTATCGGAGGCGATCCCCGGACTTCTTCTTTGCTGCCGCTATGAGCCCGCGACGAACGTGGCCACCAATCCGGCCATTCTCGCCGCCAAGCAGCCCCAGCTCTCTCGCGGCGGCGACAATCGTCCGGTGGCGCAGACCCGTACCGCGAATGTCTGGGGCCGGCTTCCGCATCACGATTGCTGTGCTGAGCCAAACGGAGAATCTGGCCAACGACGTCCTCGTCGATTCGCCCTCACCCAACCTCTCCCCCTAGCGGGCAGGGCTATCGCATGTGACTGCAAAACCCCGTCATCCCGAC